>JBAUGC010000481.1:0-3450 GCA_049679485.1 Xanthobacteraceae bacterium | reverse complement strand
GTTCCAAGCTTGGCCGTAAGGTTCGCGTTGCCACTGATCGCTAACGTGTCCAAAAAACTGGTACCGATGCTGGCGACAGTTTCATTGAGGTTATTGGTGAGAAAGACGAGCGCCGTGCCGCTGTTGGTTCCGATGAAAGCACTCTCGCCGGACGTCGGCGGAAGTCCATCCAGGCCACTCCAATCGTCTTCGGTCCAAAGAAGGCTGCTACCGTTAACAGTCCAGTTATCCGTCATCGCGATTGCTCCTTAAGCACTGTGTTAAGCGATTGCTCCGTAAGCACTACGAAATTACGTTGGAAAAACAGCTTCTCTCGTCACCCGGCCGGATGTGTTCTAGCCTTCGGTCGCCATGCCGTCGGAGCAACTGCCACTGTCCGAGACATTCGCGCCAATGTAAACTTTCAGTACCCAGTTGATGCCCTATTGCGGTCATGCTGAATGTGACTCGAAGCACAACCTAACGATTTTTCTAGGAGACGCTAAAACAGCAAAATCAGCTTACGGCGCGAACTTGCGGACACGCCGTTGAATTAGCCGTTAGAGTCCTCAGTGGTCCTCAATGGCGTTGAGCTGAAGTCACACACTTCCGCTTCGCCCCCGATTTCAGACGTATTGCTGTCTCGCAGCAAACGGCGTTCAGGGCCATAAACAGACTCATGCACCGCAGCAAACGATCCGATCATTCGATCACCTCGTCGGCACGGGCGAGCAGCGCCGTCGGCACGACCAGGCCAAGCGCCTTGGCGGCCTTGAGGTTGATGACAAGCTGATATTTGGTCGGTGACTGCACCGGGAGATCGGCCGGTTTCTCGCCCTTCAGGATGCGATCGACATAATCAGCCGCACGCTTGAACTCATCGGCTGTGTCAGGCCCGTAGGAGGCGAGGCCGCCACTCGCGGGGTAATATCGGAACCCGTAGACGTTCGGCAGGCGGAACCGCGTCGCCAACGAAATGATCAGGTCACGGTAGGTCGCCGCCAGCGGGCTCGCCGTCACGATCAGGCCGCCGTTCGGCTCACGCGCGAATGCAGTGACGGCACGCTCGATCCCGTCGGGGTCGTGCATGTCAATCGGAGCCAACTCCACCGCCAACGATGGCGGTGCCATGGCCTGGATCACGGCGAACTGGCCGATCCCAGCGGCTAGTGCGGGATCGCGAAGGACGGCAGCTCGCGTCAGATTGGGCGCAATCTCTTTGAGCAGTTCGAGCCATTTTCCGCTTAGGCTGTATTCGAACGCGCTAAATCCGGTGGTGTTGCCACCCGGCCGCGCCAAGCTCGCAACAAACCCGGCGCCGACCGGATCGATGACGGCCGCAAACACGATCGGCACGCTGCGAGTAATCCGCTGCAATGCCGCCACGCTGGAGGTGGAAGAGGCCAGGATGACGTCCGGCTCAAGCGCAACCAGTTCGGCGGCGTATTTGCGAAAGCGATCGGCGTCACTCCCAGGCCAGCGAGCGTCGATCCGCACGTTGCGGCCGTCGGTCCAGCCCAATTGCTGCAGCCCGTCCAGGAATGCCGCGAGGCGGACCTTTGCTTCGGGATCGTCCACGGTCAGCGGCATGAGCACGCCGATCCGCCGCATGCGGTCGGTTGCTTGCGCGAATGCGACACGCGGCGCCGTCAGGGCCGTGCCGCCGAGAAGCGTTATGAACTCGCGCCGCCTCATTGCTTGGTCCTCAAGGCTTGGTCCTCAAGTCAAAGACCGCAGCATACCATATCGTCGGCGGGAGCAGTGTTGTGCGGCACGGCAAAATGAGCCGCTCATGTCTCTGACGGGTCAATTTCGACCGAAAGCCGTCATCGCTTTCCAGTCCGCTTTGACCTCAACTCCGGACATATCGTTGCATCGTATGAACCGACGCGAGGGGCCAATTGCGTCAGCGTTGCAGTGATACGCCTTCGATTTAAAGCGTGCTATCCTCCGTCGGATTGTAGGGGTATGGCGTCGGGTCAAAATGACAATCAGTATCGGCAGGCGGCAATTCATGTCCGCGCTAGGCGGAGCTGTGGCGGCTGCTTCGCCGCTCCCGGCCCGCGCACAGCAAAGAAACCGGATGCGGCGCGTTGGCGTGCTCATGAACCTCTCCGCTGACGATCCAAAGGCGCGAACTTTCCTTGATGAGTTTGTGCGCAGACTGCAGGAAGCAGGCTGGGCAAACGGTCAAAACGTCGAAATTCACACGCGTTGGTCGGCGGGCGATCCTGGTCAGTACCAAAAATACGCAGCGCAATTAGTCGCGATCGAGCCCGATGTTGTCCTCGCTGCTACTACACCGGCAGTGCGGGCATTGCAGAAGGCTAGTCCGACCGTGCCGATCGTATTCGTCGCCGTCATCGATCCGGTGGGATCGAATTTGATCGCGAGCATGGCACGGCCGGGCGGGAGTTCTACGGGCTTTGTCATTTTCGAATACTCGCTCGCTGCGAAATGGCTGCAACTGCTCAAAGAGTCCGCGCCGAGCGTGACGCGGGCTGCAGTTCTGCGGGACGCAAGCCAAGCCGCCGGCATCGGCCAATTTGCCGCAATACAGACAGTGGCGCCGATCGACCTTGAATTGAGTGCGATCGACTTGCGCGATGCCGGCGAGATTGAGCGCGCCGTTGCGGCATTCGCCCAAAGCTCAAACGGCGGGTTGATCGTAACGGCAAGTCAGTTCGGGGCCAACAATCCTGATTTGATCGCCACCCTGGCAGCCCGCCATAAGCTTCCCGCGATTGATCCCTTCCGATATTTCGTCAAAACGGGCGGATTGATGTCTTATGGCTCTGATCAGTTGAACGAGTATCGCGGCGCGGCAGGTTACGTCGATCGCATTCTCAGGGGTGAGAAGCCGGCCGGCTTGCCGGTCCAAGCGCCGACCAAATACGAACTGGTGATTAATCTCAAGACCGCAAAGGCGCTCAACCTCGATGTTCCGCTGGCAGTGCTCACTCGCGCCGACGGGGTGATCGAGTAAACGTCCAACCGTCTTGTGCAGTGCGAAATCGATTACCGCAGGGAGGACCGCTTCGGGTCAAACGCTACCGGGCCATTCGGCGCTGGTGCGGATCAATGTCTGCTGTTGCCCCAGGAGCGACCAAATCGCGGACAAGTCGCGAATGACGAAACGGGCCAGTTTCGGACATTGCACTCAAGGGGATTAGGCACGGCTCACGGCAACTGAACGCCGAGCAGTCCATCGAGAAATGCAGCCCTGCTGCCACATCGCGACACCTGACAAGGCGACGGCGGGAATCGCCAGATACCGAATGATGTCGGTTAAAAGCGGATCGGCGTGCAGAGGTGAGTAGCATATATGCTCATAAGAACACCGGCGACGATGTGACCTGTACGTAGCGTGCGGCGAAGCTGGCCTGCTTTCATTGCTATTTCCAATGTTACTTTGACGGTGTTCAAGACATCAGGCGATACAAAGACCCTCGACAGCCATCTTGCGAAAGA
>JBAUGC010000480.1:0-4573 GCA_049679485.1 Xanthobacteraceae bacterium | reverse complement strand
GTTCGAGACCGATGGCGCGCAATTGCGGCCAGAGGCTTTGCAACGCTTCGGCGTTTTCGACGTAGAGGGCCTTGCGTAATCCGAAGGCGTTGTTCCAGGGTTCGAGCCGCGTCAGCGGCTTGATGATGAGGGGGAAGGCAAGGCCGAGATCGGCAGACTCAAGCGCCGCGGGATCGAAGCGTCGTCCCGCCTGCACGGGCAGTCCGTGGCGTTCCGCGAGGACCTGGAAGCGTGCCTTGTCAAGCAGATCCTCGACCAGCATTTCGTCGGCAATGACGAACCGAAACGCCCGCGCCAAACGCTCGCGATGACGCGAGACCAGGAGCACCTGTGCATCTTCTTCGTAAAATAGAACCGGGGGCTCGGACTGGGCCTTGCCGAAGTTCACCAAGGCATCGACGAGAGCCTCGCTATTTTTGGTGTAATCAGTCCAAACTAGGCGAGATTGCGCGTAACGCGAGTAGAGCGAAGGCACGCCGGCCCGCGCGACAACCGCGCAGGGCGCACCGGCCAATGCCAGCGGCCGCAACAAATCCATGTCGCCGATGACGCACGCGACCGCGGGCTGCGTCGCCGGACCCCGTGCAACGATCGCGCTGGTGGCATTCGAAAGCGACTGGAGCGGGTGCGCCAGCGGGCCAATCGTGGATCTGGTGCGCGAAGCCATGCGCCACGCCCAAGGCGTCTGTTTGATAAAGCGCTTAACGCGGCGCCGAACCGTCGAGCCAATTCGTGCTGGCAAGCCGCGCCAAGTCGCGGCGGCGGCGAAGTCGTACAATTTAAGAGTCGTATCGGACCATTCCAGCTTGTACGGCTCGTCGCCAACTGTGAAATCAAAGCGCTTTAGCCCCATGCCGATGGCGTGAGCCATGAGTTCGCGCAAATGCAGCGCGCCGGGACCGTAGTGTGAGACACCGCTGTCGTCGTAACTTGCCAGCACGTGATAATAGCAATCTCGGAACACGATGCCGAAGTTTGCGGCGGCGCACGCCCCTCCAATTTCCACACGGCTGATGTGAAACAGAGCCCGGTGTTCCGGATTTGACGCGAGGTCGAGAAAGAATTCGCGGTGTCCCGGCCGGGCAAAGATGTCGGCAATTCCCTTGCGGGCCAGCGATCGGCCTTTCTGCTCCATCAGCGTCTCGAGCGTGCGCCGGGTTTCGTCCGGCGCCGACGCGGTAACGAAGCGGATTTCGCCGTACGCCGACATATGCCGGCGCTTGGTGCGGTCGCGCCGTCGCGTCGCCGACGAGCGCTTGGCGGAATAGAATTTTTCCCAGTTCTCAGCCAGATGCGTCAAATGTGCGCCGCTGGGGTTGGGCGTGACGCGCAGATAAGTGAATGGATTGACTTGGGCGCCGACTTTTTGCGGCATCTTCTCAAACTCAATCCAGTCATAGCGGAGCAAGGGATCGCATTGCATCTGCGCCTGCAGCTCCCGCCAGAGAGCGAGAAAGCCTTCGCGCGTGACCCGTTGCGAAAAGTCGGTCGCCAAAAGCGGCGCGTGGTAATCGCACAGCTCCTGGCCGAGCCAGCAGAGCCGACGTGCCAAACGTTCCGGCGCTACGCAGAGCGGCATTATGAAAGCAATTTCATCGTCGCTATAGCGGCCGACGATGATTGCCGGGTGGATGCCTTCGCGCAGCCCAATATGCCGGTGCCACGACGCAAGCCAATCGAATGTTTGGAACGCGGTACAATCGGCGTGGCGCTCGAAGCCCCGCCAGGCGCTCTCGACGGCCGCCAGGTCGCCGTAGATGCAAAAACTCAGCTTCGGCGGCACCTCGCGGCGCCGCCCGGCACGCGGCGCGACCGCCGCCTGACTTAAGTCCGGCGGCGAAGGCGCGTTCCTGAGCACAGTCAATGTCGTCGCGCGGATCACGGCATTCGCTGCAATGAGTGGGGGGCGCATACGCGCCTCATAGTCGAGAATAGCTAAGGTTCGCTCGCCGCCTGCTGGCCCCGTCGCGTTAAGGTAAAGCGGGCGTGAATCGCGGCATCACCCGGGAACTGAGCCTTAGCTGTCAAACTATGAACGGGCTATCGGCGGGGCCGCGTCCGTTTTGTAGCTGATGCTGGTACAGCTGGGTGGATTCGAACCACCGACCTCCTGATCCACGGTTATGCGCAGCCATTTCCGCTAGGTCCCTCGTGGGAAACGATTGGTTCATGTCCGGGCTACTAGCCCGTCGCGTCACAAAGCTGGAAACGTCGATGTCTCTGGAATCGCATGAAAAGCGCAAGTCGCGCGGACACCGTGAATGCGTGGCGATCGACCCACAGCGGACGTGGCGATGATGCTAAGAGACGCCAACTTTGGCCGCGTATGGCGTCACGTCACCTCTACCAAGGTCCAGATTATCGGGTCGATTTGTGCGTGTGGAACGAACGAAACGATTTCGCTAGGGTGTCTCTATCGGGACGTCGATGGTCCTGTGTCGCACTTTGCGGGTAACGTCCCGTATTAGAGTGCGCATCGTGCTCCAACGGTCCGCACCGATCACCTCCATCAATGCCTCCTGCGCCCGCAGCCACTTCGGCTCGGCCTTCTCGACGAGCTTGTGGCCTTTCTTGGTCAGAGTAACCACTCGCACGCGCTTGTCGGTGCCGACCCGAATGCTGAGCAGGCCGTCTCGCTGCAAGGGAGCAAGCGCCCGAGTGATGCTCGTCCGGTCCATGACCATGTAACGACCAAGCGTCGAAACAGAGAGTTCTTTCTCGTCTCGGATCAAAATAAGCACGGAGTATTGTGCGTTGGTCAGCCCGGTATCGCGCAGAAAGTCGTCATACATGCGCGATATCGCGCGTGTTGCCTTGCGCAAGTCGAAACATGCGCATTGAGCAAGCAAATTATCGCCCGTTGTGGCTTTCATCAGACGTCGCCGACCTTTAGCAGGAGTGGTCACGATGTGACGCGGCGAGGCGATATATCCCGTAGCTGTGCGACGCAAGCACTTTTAATTGATCACGCCGCTGGCGTTGCCGTCGACCGCCTTATCGAGTTGATTCAATAGTTATTCTAATCCTGTCGCCGGGCGCGTGCAAATGATTCGAGGGGGATTGCCTTCAGCGTCGAAGTATGGTTTGTAGGTGTGTACGCACCCAATGTAAGATTAGGCAGCCGCCGCCCTTTAGCCTGTGGTTTGGTCGATATCATACTTCGTCCTGAGCATTGGGAAAGGCAATGTCAAGCGGCGCGGCGCAGGCAAACAACGAACTATTTGCCGACCCTCCACGGTTGGGCGAGGGAACAAATGAGCAATAGCGAATTGCCCGGTAAGCGTTTTGCGAAGCACTTCCCGACAGACGATCCGGAACCTTCAATACTGACAGGGTTCGACAGGCGCAATTTTGCGGCAGCTAAGATTGTCCATTCCAGTCCCGAGCTCGGCGTCTTGGAGATCCCCCCGCAAGATGCGTTTGTCCTTGCATTCTTGCTGCGTGACTTTTCCAAAAGCGACCTTTGGGTCGGGGGACGTCCTACAAAATGGCAACCAATTCGGCGGGGCGAGATTCACTATTACGACCTCGAGGCCGGCGTAAGGGCGAACATAAAGGAGCCATTGAATTTCGTTTTCATGTATCTCCCGCGCTCTCTGTTGGATGAATTCACTGACGAGCATAATTTGGAGCGCGTCAATGGGTGCGGCGTAAAAACTGGGACCGCCATCGCCGATCCCACTGTGGCGCGCCTGGCTAGCTCGCTGTTGCCTGCTCTCGAAAGACCGGAGCAGGCGAATCAACTCTTGACGGACGAAGTCGCCTTCAAACTGCAGGCGCATTTCGTTCACCGGTATGCCAGATCACATAACCTGCAGGCGTTTTTCCGTGGCGGGCTTGCTCCATGGCAGGAGCGTCGCGCCAAAGAATGCATTCGCGCCCATCTCAAGGGCACAATCTCTATCAGTCAGATTGCGGCGGAGTGCCAGCTTTCACGCAGTCATTTTTTCCGAGCTTTTAGCCACACGTTGGGCAAATCGCCCTATCGCTGGCTGATCCATAGCCGAATTGAACAGTCTCGAAACCTTCTCCTTACTTCGAACCTGTCGCTTATGGAAATTGCAACGGCGTGCGGGTTCTCCAGTCAGAGTCATTTTACAAGAGTCTTCTCGGGATATTTTGGCGTAAGTCCAGGCATGTGGCGAAGTGCATCCCGACACTGAGAACGCGGTGTGCAAATTCCTCTCGTGGTCTTTTCGCGAATTGCTGAAACACGATGATGGCGTATTGATTGTGGGATTTTTCGACTGACTGAATCGCGGGTATGGGGCGACGAACCTGGTTACGCAGATACCGCGAAATATTTTTATAGAAATTGCGTAACTACTCGGGTCGCGGGTACCCCCTGCCTTTGCACAAAAGTCTCATGATCAGCGCATCCCGATAGTCCAACCACGTGAACTTTACGAGGTTGTGTGTATGTTGGGGCTTCTAATCCTGTCGCTGGACGCGTGCAAATGATTCGAGGGTATTGAGTTGAGCGTTGATCTACGACTTGTTGCGTGTGTACACACCTAATAGAAGACGAAGCTCTCCGTTCCCCATTAGTCGACCCGGGAGACCGAAGCATGCC
>JBAUGC010000479.1:0-3315 GCA_049679485.1 Xanthobacteraceae bacterium | reverse complement strand
GTCGGAGGCAATACAGTCGATGTTGTGCTAACTCTCTTCATGGCGTTGCTTTCCTTTCGTGGAATCAGCACCCCAAGCCTAACGGCTCAAGGCGAGCAACGCCGCTCCTCCTATTTCAACATTCGCCAGGGCGATCCCACTGCCGGCCGGCGTAGTGGTAGTGGAGGCGTTTGAGGACGTGGCGGGCGAAGCGGTGTTCCCCGGCGAAGAGGATCTTATTCTGAACGCTGTGGAGATTCGGCGCCGAGAATTTGTGACCGGCCGTCGTTGCGCTCGCGAGGCCCTCATCAGGCTCGGGCAGATTCCCGTCCCTATCCTTGCAGGTCCGAGCCGCGAGCCCAGATGGCCGGACGGTCTAGTCGGGAGTATTACTCATACCATGGGCTTTCGCGCCGCCGCGGTCGCTTCTCAAAAGGTTGTCGCGAGCATTGGCATTGATACCGAGCAGAATGCGCCACTACCCGAGGGTGTCGAGGAGATGGTTGCTGTCGAGGGCGAACTCGAGATGCTGGCCGCATTGACGAGCACTTGTCCCGAGGCACAGTGGGGGCGGATATTGTTCAGCGCGAAGGAATCAATCTACAAAGCTTGGTATCCGCTAACAGGCCGTTGGCTTGGCTTTGAGGATGTCCGTTTGATGATCCACCCCGCTGGTAAGTTTGAGGCGAGGTTATGTAACAACGGCTCTCGCGCGCACGATGGGCCGCCGTTATCAGAGTTCCGCGGCCGTTTCATGATGACACGCGATCTGATCTCGACTGCAGTGACGGTCCCCCCTGACAAACTGCACCGTTCGCGCACTAGCTCGCCCAAGGGTAGCCTTCACGGTGATGACGACCTGAGTCACAGGTCCCGGCACTAGAAAATTGTAACGGACGCGTTGGAGCAGATACCTTAGGCGGACGAGTGCAAAAGTAAAACTGTTAGGTAGCGCCGAGGTCTGGCGTGCTCGTGTAAAAATGTTGAAGAGCGCTGGGCCATCGACGCCAGAAAGGGCGTCCTTCTTGAGTTCGTCAAACAGGAGCTCAAGCAGGTTGTGGGTGACATGGTGGAAGAGCGCTGAGGGCTTTATCCAGCGGAGACGGATTGAGATTTTTGGGCAAACTACACTTGGACACACACCTATCAGCGTGACGTTGGTTTTCTGGGTGACTCCGGAAAATATCAACAGAGCATCCGACAACGTCGCAGACAGTCGCCACATCTTCTGCCGTGCACTCCCGCTCAGGGGCATCGAGTTACGGCAGCGACCAATAGCGTGCGCATTCGGCGCAAGGAGGCGTCCTCCACTAAAGGGTCGAACTAAGACGCCGCCCAATTTGGGCCGTTCCAGAGCGGTTAAGAACGGGCGCGGACTGCGGTAAGCCCGCGATCCGGATCGCCGTTGTGCTTGTCCGTTTGCTAAGCGGCGGTTACCCCAACAAGCCTCCCAGCCTGGAGTTTGCGGACCCAGACTTTTTTGTTGCCGCTTTCGTAACCGGACAACCCGGTCCGCCCCCGTTCTCGTCGATGAACGCCCCTACGGCCGAGCAAGGGCCTTAATCCAGCCCGCACCTTGGGTTCGTTCTGCCAGCCGACGGTCATTCCCACGGCGAGGCCGCTTCCGAATCCGAATCCGCCTAAGAACTCCACTCCGCCCTTAGGCACTAGCCCGCCGGAGGTCACGCCGCCCTCAATCACGGCCTCTTCGCCTCCCGATGCAATCAAGGTCGAGATTGCCACACCACCAAAAACGACCTGCCTACCAGAACCCGGGTTGTCGCCTGAGCTCAGATTATTGCCTTGTACGGTTGTGCCGATCGCGGTGCCCCCGACCAACGCACCGCCAGTTTGGGTAACGATCGTGCCGACGATCGCTCCACCGCTGGTCACTTCAAGATCGCCGCCGCCTATTGCGATCTCACCGCTGGACGTTACGCCGGCCGGGAATCGCAACGTGCGTGCTGATGACTGCCATTGGTCGCCCTCCCAACTTTGCTCTGCGGCCGCTCACTATGACTTGCGCTGTTCGCCTCGGCAATGCGTGAACGACTGCGAAGCTAGGAGCAATCCAAGTCGCTCATGGGGTCACTCGCGTCGCTTTCGCGACGTCCGCGTAATGTCTGCTTCGGTCGTAACTCTCGACATTTTGCTGTCTCGTAGCAAACGACAATCAGGGCCAAACGCCAATCATTAGTGGTTCGGCAGACGACAACGAACGAACGGAATGTGGGACGCTCCGTTCGCTCGGGTGATCCGTGCAGCGAGGCATTAGGGAACGAACGTCACCAACGTGCCGTGCGCACCATCGCTCTGTAGAGCAAAGTTCGCCGTCGTGTAGGTACCCGCAAAGTTCAGATCGGCAACTCTGCTACCGTGCTCAACCTGCAGAATCCCGCTCGCCCCGATAGCTTTGGTGAAGGTCTCAGTCGTCGCTGCTGTAAACCTCAGCGTGGCAAAGTCGATGAAGTCCTGGCCGCCGAAGTCTCTGATCGTGCCTTGGAACGAGTAGAGCGAGTCCTGGCCGAGTATCAATTCTGCGGCCCTCACCATCGTCAGCCTAGTATACTCTTCGAAAACTGCGCCGCCACCCATCGTCAGCACGCCGCCATCGAGGTTGGCACCGCTGACCGTACCGCGGGCTGAAACCTCAAGCGTGCCGCCGCGGTCCACCGTCACACCGCGAGCCACGGCGTCAGTAGACACCTGAAGAGTGCCGCCGCGGTCCACTGTGGTGGCGCTGGCCGTGCCGCCAGACGCAACAAACAAGCCGCCGCCGACGACGGTGCCGCTGGCGACGCCCCCGGACATGAGCAGCGTGCCTTCGTAGATCATCGTACCGCTGGTAGTGCCGCCCAGCTCGACGGTTTCGATGCCACCCGACAGCGCCGTTCCAACAGCTAAACCACCGGCGTCGACGGTCTGCGTACCACCACTGTTGACCTCTGTTACGGCCGCGACTCCACTGACGTAGACAACTTGAGTGCCCTGGTCATCAACGAGCGTCCCATCGGAATACGGGGCATAGCTATTCCCCACGTATTGCACGCCACCCGCCACGACCGCGCCAAAGCTCGCGCCAAAGACATATTCCGTGCCGCCCGGCTCGACCACAGTTGAGCTCGCTGTACCGTAGACGTCTTGATAGCCGTTATTTGCTAACGTTGTGGCCGCGGCAGTACCGCCGACATCTATAAGCGCTACGCTACTGTCCTCTACAACCGTGTCGACGATGGTGCCGCCGCTCATTACATAGATCTCGCCATCGTTGACCACGGTAGCGCTAGTGACAGTTTGCCCGTTGCTTACTGTAAATGTCACTCCATTCACGACGAG
>JBAUGC010000478.1:0-3516 GCA_049679485.1 Xanthobacteraceae bacterium | reverse complement strand
ATGTCGATGGGCGGCATGAATGCTTGGCAATGGGCGGAGGCTTACCCCGACGCCGCGGACGGGGTGATGCCGGTCGTCTCGCTGCCAATCAAAGTCTCTGGCCGCAACATGTTGTGGCGGCGCATGGTGATCAACGACATCCGCTCCGACCCGGAATGGAACGGCGGCAACTATACGAAGCCGCCGACAGGCTGGTTGCGGGGTTATGAAATCCTGCGGATGATGATTGACGGCGTGCCGCATCTTCAGGCCATCGTCCCCGACGGGCAGGCCGCGGACCGGTTCATCGAGGATGCGCGTAAGCAGGCGGAAGCGATCGACGCCAACGATATCCTCTACTCGCTGAAGTCATCGGCCGACTATGATCCGGAGCCAAGCCTGGCCTCGATCAGGACCAAGGTCTTCGCCCTCAATTTTGACGATGACGAGTTCAATCCCGAGGTGCTTCACGTCCTCGATCGCCTGATGCCGCAGGTCCCTCACGGCCGCTTCATCGTTCAGCCGGGCTCCGAGACGTCATTTGGCCATCTGACCATGGCGCACCCGGAGCTATGGGCGCAGCACGTCAGCGAGTTCATGCGCTGGCTTGGCGACGTTCCGCCGCAAGTCAATCAGACAAGGTAAGCAGCACCCGAACCCCATTTATCATCCCTGTGCCATCGCAAAGGAGATCGATCCATGCCGCTCGCAAAAATCCATGTCGTCGAAGGCCGTTACGACGAGGCGCGACTCGCTAAGGTTTCCGGCGCTATCCAGGCGGCCTTGATGAACACGCTTCGGGTGCCGCCGGAAGACTTTTACCAACTTATCTTTGAATTTCCGAAGCAGCGCTTTCTGCACACGCCGTCGTTTGTCGGCATGCATTATACCGACGACCTTATCATCCTCGACCTCACTTTCATCGAAGGGCGGTCGAAGGAAACCCGGCTCGCGCTCTTGAAAGACGTCAACACCCGCGTCGCCGCCGCGGCCGGCGTTTCGCCGGACGACCTGATGATCACGCTCTACGAAGCGCCCGGCGAGAATTTCTCATTTGGCCGGGGCGAGGCGCAGCGCGCCAACGCCGTCGCGCGAGCGTGAACGAAGGAGACTTGCCATGACATCGCAGCGCTCAGTGGTTTTTGCCGAACCCGTTCGGACCGCCATCGGCACGTTCGGCGGCAGCCTCAAAGACGTGCCGGCTCCCAGTCTCGGCGCCGTCGCGATTGGCGCCGCGGTGGCGCGCGCCGCTATCCGCCCCGACGAAGTGCAAACCGTCGTCATGGGCAACGTCGTGCAAGCTGGTACCAAGATGAATCCGGCCCGGCAGGCGGCCGTCCATGCGGGTCTGCCGGTGACTGTTCCGGCGCTGACCGTCAATCGCGTCTGCGGTTCGGGTGCGCAGGCCATTGTCTCGGCGGCGCAGGAGATTGCGCTCGGCAATATCGACGTCGCGGTGGCAGGCGGCATGGAGAACATGGACCAGGCGCCGTATCTGGTCGGGCGCGGCCGCTGGGGCTACCGCATGGGCGATGGCGCGCTCTACGACAGCGTATTGCGCGACGGCTTGAACGACGCTTTCTCCGACGCTCACTCCGGCTGGCATACGGAGGATCTGGTGGAGAAGTACCAGGTCACGCGCGACGCCCAGGACCACTGGGCGCTGCGTTCGCAGCAGCTTTTCGCCGCCGCGCAAGCAGCCGGTCATTTCAAATCGCAGATCGTGCCGGTCGAAGTGCCGGCCAAGAAGGGACCGACGCAATTCGACAAGGACGAGGCCAACCGGCCCGACACGACGCTGGAAGCGCTGGCGCGGCTCAAGCCGGCGTTCCGGCCGAATGGCACCATCACCGCCGGCAATGCGCCCGGATTAAACGACGCCGCCGCCGCGATGGTGGTTGCCGACGCGGCCTGGGCCGATAAGCGCGGGGTTAGCGCAACGGCGCGCCTTGTTTCCTACGGCATCGCCGCGGTCGAGCCCGGCATGTTCGGCCTTGGGCCGATCCCGGCGGTCAGGCAGGCGTTGCAGCGCGCCGGCTGGACCGTCGGGTCGGTTGAGCGCGTCGAGATCAACGAAGCGTTCGCGGCCATCGCCATTGTCGTTGCTCGCGAGCTCGGATTTCCAGAAGACATCGTCAACGTCGAGGGCGGCGCCATCGCCCACGGCCATCCGATCGGCGCCACCGGCGCGGTGCTGACCACAAAACTCATCCACTCGATGCGTCGCGATGGCCTTAAGCGCGGCCTGGTCACGCTGTGCATCGGCGGCGGGCAGGGCATCGCGATGGCGCTCGAGGCGCTGCACTAAAGGTCGCCGACGGTCGGTAAATCGGATCGAAGCATTGGCAGCGGGCAATGAATGTAACAGCGCGAGGTGACGTCGTCTCTCGCCGCGACGCCGTGACCGGGAGCGCCGCAGCGTTTGCGGCAGCCGGCCTGAACTCCGCAGTTGCGATCGTGGCGGCAAACGCCGCGGAGAGTACCAAGATGCCAAAGCCATCAGCCGCAATCCGCGCCTTTGCGGCAAAGCGCGTACGCTATGAAACCAGCCGCGCCTTCGATGACGTTCTGGCGGATTTCCGAAGATTGGTCGGCGAGGCGACCGGGCCCAAAGTGAAAAGCGCCGCCGGCGAAACGGCGCCGGAGTTCGAAAAGCGCATGCAGTCGCTCGCAGGCGACAGCGGCTTCATGCTGTTCAAAGAAATCAATCACGGCGAGTGGCTGCCGATCTACGGGATTCGCCGAAAGGTCGTCCGCCTGATCTTTGGCAATCCGGTGATTGCCTACACCATGCTTCGCCACGACATCAGCGCCGGGTTGTTCGCGCCCGTCGAGATTCTGGTCGTCGAGGACGAGGCGGGAAACGGCTCGACCATCGTATATGATTTGCCATCGTCACTTATGGTGCTCGACGATAATCCGCCGCTGCTTGCCGCCGCCACTGCGTTGGATCGCAAGGTTGAGGCGCTCATCGACCGGATCACCTGATCGCGGTGCCGTCGGCGCCAACGTCCCATTTGTCTGCTTTCTATGCATCTCGGCGTGCGCGCGAGCCGCGCGCCCCAGTGTCAGTGCGGTTTCGATCGGGCCGTTGTCGAAGACCCCGTAGCTCGCGCCGCGCCAGCGCCATCGCCGCAAGCCCAGCACCACCATGTCGCTGTTGAACGGTGGAGGTCGCGGCGGTTGTTGAGCCGTCGTCGGTCCGGACAAATAAAGGCGCGGCGGCCAGCTCGATGACGACGGTCCTTGTTGATGTTGCGGTGAGGTCGGATTGGTGGTGGCGACGTAGTCGATGGTGTCGGTGGCTAGCGGTCTTTCTGGCGATATTCCTTGAGATGAGTGGAGCGTAGGCCGGGAAGGCCGTGCTGCTCGATCGAGCGTTGCCAGGACAGGAATTCGTCGACCGAGAGTGTATAGCGGCTGCAGGCTTCCTCCAGCGACAGCAGGCCGCCGCGGACGGCGGCAACCACCTCGGCCTTGCGCCGCATGACCCAGCGTTTTGTTCCCGGCGTCGGCAAATCGGCGATCGTCAGTGGG
>JBAUGC010000477.1:0-1681 GCA_049679485.1 Xanthobacteraceae bacterium | reverse complement strand
TAAACGTTACGTTTGGAAATTTGATCCAAGGTCGGGCTCGATACCGCATGTAATAAGGCCGCTAGGCGATGCCAGCTAGTTCTTTAATCAATGATCCCGGCCATTGGCGTAAGCGTTGCGAAGAATTGCGCATGCGCGCGCGGGATTTGAAAGACGCTCAAGCTAAAGCGATTATGCTCCGGATTGCCGATGACTATGACAGGCTTGCTGCGCGGGCTGATATACGCACGGATGGCAAAGGCGAAAACTCATAGCCCCCCGCGCGAGAGGAAAATGAGGCCCCCAACTGAGGCAGCCTACTTCATCTGCACTTGCCCAGCATTTTGAACGGCGCTGAACGGCGTCCGCTAGTCTTAGCCATTCGGCTGCCATCTCGCGCTGCTCAGCGCTGACCGATGCGTTTGAATTCCAGGCTCACAATGAGAAGCGCTTGCGATGACTTGTCCATGATACGATCAACGTCGAAATGTCTCTTCCGCAACTCGTCATCTCGATCCCATTGCTGGTCGTGCGGCGAAGGAGCATTGACTTTCGCCTTCTCGTCTTCACGGCTCTTCTTGGCCATGCCGCTACTGCCATAGCATTGATATGGTACTATTTTTGTTTGCATGAGAGAGCTGCGAAAGAGCCTCGAAGGTCGGCCGCACTGGGTCGGAAACAATGCCGGTCATCGCCTCGTATTGCCCCACGCTAATTTCCGGATACCGATACTGCCCAAAAGCTTCGGCTTCGTTGTGTGATCGCTTTTCTTCCGTCTAGCTAAGCTAGCTAGGCCGCTTTACTCGGCTTGTAGGGTTTGATCTTGGCCACCTGCTCTGCAATGCGGCGCTTGGCTTCCAGCGTGTCGTAGGCGTTCTGGAGCCGCAGGAAATAGCCTTCAGACAGGCCGAAAAACTTGCATAGGCGCAAATCAGTATCGCCCGTAATATCGCGTGTTCCATTGACGATGGCGTGGATGCGATTACCCGGCACACCGATATTATGAGCGAGCTGATTCTGGCTCATGCCGATCGCGCTCAAGAATTCTTCCTTCAGTATTTCGCCTGGATGAGGATTACGCAGCCGCGCCATGACTACTTCCTTTGTTGCGTCAAGACCTTTAGTGATAGTCCACGATTTCAACATCCCGCACATCGTGATCGACCCATCGAAAGCAGATGCGCCATTGGTCATTTATCCGAATGCTCATTTGACCAGTCCGGCTTCCCTTAAGGACCTCCAGTCGATTGCCAGGTGGGTTTCGCAAGTCCTTCAAGATTGCTGCGGCATCTAGCTGGCGCAGCTTACGCAGAGCCCGATCCTGAATATCGTCGGGAAACTTTCGGCTCGATTGCCCCTGCCAAATACCTTGCGTGTCCTTGCACCTAAACGACCGGATCATTTTAGTTTATACTCCGATACGCAGTACGTATCAAGGTTGAGTCGGTCGGTGCAATTTCGCCGCCGCGATGCTTCAAGAGTGAGAAGCGCTGGTCAGCGCGGCGCCAGAGAGTTGCCTCATAGCGGCTCCCGTTTTGGGATCCGCGGAACTCGAATGGAGTTATCGAGTTCCCACCGGGCGCAATTTTGAGCATCACAACAGCAGCGCTGATGTTGTTGGCTGGCGCAAAGATGGGGGCGTCTTCGTCCAGAGCTTGCGGGCGGTGCCGATGGGTCGTTCCGGCGTTGCTCGGTCCCAATG
>JBAUGC010000476.1:0-3607 GCA_049679485.1 Xanthobacteraceae bacterium | reverse complement strand
CACTCGAGCCATTTTTGGCCGCAGCTACGCCGCCGAGCCGGACGTTCTCGTCGAGCAGCTCGCGAAAGACGAAGCTATCGCAGAGGCTGACACACTACTCTTGACCGTCCCCAATCAACTTGGTGTCGATTACAACGCCCACGTCATCGAGGCGATCCTTAAAGATGTCGCGCCCGGCCTCGGTTGGCGCTGACGCGCGCCCAGGTCCAGGAACTTCACCGCGGAACTAAAACCGCGCTGCTACTTCAGTGGATTTTCATCGGCAGGCTTTGCAGCCGTAATTCGCCGACCGCCCCGCCATAGACCGGAGTGAAGCCCGGATCAACGAGATGCGCCCTGGGAAAGCGCGCCAGCAGGCGGCGGACTGCGATGGTGATGGTGGTGCGGCCAAGGATGTTGCCGATGCAGTGATGCGGGCCCGCACCGAAGGACAGAATCCGCTTCGGCTTGCGATGAATGTCGAAGCGCGTCGGGTCAGGAAACACGTCGGGATCATAGTTCGGGGCGAGCGGCGACGGCCGCACCACCATGCCCCTGAGGATGTCCGTGCCTCCGACCTCGGTGTCGCGACTGGCAATGCGCGGAAAGGTGAAATAGCCGTTGCTTGCGAGACGAAAGCATTCCTCGAGCGCGTCGGGAATGAGCGCCGGGTTGCGGATCAATTGCTCCAATTGCTCCGGGTGCCTGTAGAGCAGGTAGAGAGCGCCGCCGGCCGCACGGCTCGTTGCCGACAGCGAGGCCCCGCAGACGCCGAAAATCTGGTCGAACAGTTCGCTGTCGCTGAGCTTGTCGCCTTGATCGCGGGCGTTGACGAGATCGCTGATGAAGTCGGAGCGCGGACTCACGCGACGCTCTTCGATAATGGCCCTGACTTCTTCCATGGTGCGATCAAAGGCTTGCCGCAGCTCCGGCGCCCAGGACTCGCCCGGCTTGACGTAGGTCGTCCCGGGAATCATGTCGTGGAACGCGACGAAGACCGCCTTGCGCCGCCGGTCCATATTCACCATGGCGTCCAACAAGGCATCGACGACGAGATGCGCCCCGAAGTCCTGCATGCCGTCGAACGCGGGGCCGTTGGCCTCGATGCGGTCGAGCATGCCGTCGACGAGCCGGATGATACTGTCCTGAAGCTGTTCGATCCGCCGTGACGAGAATGCCGGGATCAGCAGGCGGCGGACCCGGGCATGCTGATCGCCGTCCATCTGCGTCACGAATTGCGCGAACATGATCTTGTTGAATTGCTCCCAGCCCGGGCCGCGCGGCATCTCGGACCTGAAGGTCTCGGTATCGGAAAACACCCGATGCACGTCGGCGTAGCGTCCGACCACCACCTGCGGCGGGCCCTTGCCGAGCACATAGAATGGGCGCCGCCGCGCCCATTCGGCCATGTGGCGGTGGGCGTTCGCCTTGAACTCGGCGCTGCCGAGATCGATGTCGACGACGTTGCTGCGATCCAGTTCGGCCAGTGATGCCATCATGTTTCGACTATCGCATTCGGTGGAGCGCGCGTGAACACGGGATCGCGGGGGGCGGGTTATTTTTTTACTCGCACAACACAGGATTTATCTTTCTTTGCCGCCTACTCGCGCGTGCAAACTGTGACCTGACAAAGCTTGAGATGTAGCACTAGTCTCACTCTGAGAACGCCGATGGAGCATCCGCACATTTGCGGTGTCGGCGGCGTGTCCGCTTAAGCTTCGATTTCGGGCATATCGGTGCAAACGCCAAGTGACGTGAAGGGCCAACAAACCGACATCCGCGTTGGTTAGAATGAAAGAGGTCGCTAACCGACCCGGTCTATGTCGCGTTGGGATCGTAGCGACGCGCGCCGATGGCGTTTAATGCGCGATCTTTGACGGTCGCCGGGTCACGCTCGCCCATGCTCGTAATGCTGACGATGGCTTTGGCGACTATTTCAGTTATTGGGTCATCTCGGTCTACGAGGCCGAGATCGAGCAACGCGGCTTCATAAGCCGCCGTCATTGCCTTAACTTCTGCCGGTCCGAAGGAGCCGTTGGCGATCAGCCGATAGATTGCCATGGCGCGTCCTCCCCTACTTGCCTTTTCGGGGCGTCGCCGGGAAGGCGCACGACAAAGCGTTTGTGGTCCCAAATTTCGATCGCGCACCCGTTCGCTTGCGCGAGCGCCTTTTCGACGACTTCCTTATCGTCAGCACATTCGGCGACTTCGATGTTTGCAAAGTGGCCGTCCCGGCCGATGGTGTAGATGCGATATGTAACCATGATGCGAACCCAGAACTTTTGGTTCAGCGGTCACTTTCAGGTGCCGGGTCGGGAGTTGAGATCTCAGGGGACGTTGATCGTGTCCCTTAAATAATAGCCAAATAATAACGTGAGAATTTTGCTGCATCGGCACGGTAGCGTACAAAGGAGCAACCCTGGAGCGGCCAACGACGCTTCGGCCTATCCGATAAGCCGCCGATACTCCTTTTCGGGAGCGCCGTAAGAACTTCCTGCCTTCCGCTCGATGCCCTTTCGATTGCGCACGACGATTTGGTTTCGGCCGGTGTGGATCAACTTCTGCCGCTTGAGGCTTTGTAGTGCCTCCGTAACCCCTGCGCGCCTTACCCCGAGCATTAGCGAGAGAAACTCATGTGTCAGCGGAATTGCCTCGTCACCTGTTCGGTCGTGGGCCATCAAAATCCAACGCGCCAGACGTTGGTCAATGTGCGCGCGAGCGTTAGCAACGGCGGTATGAGCTGTCTGCACCATGAAGACTTGAGCGAATTTGAGTAGCAAGCTGTGCAACGCGTGGCTCGCATTCATCGCGGTGCGCAATTCGTTGGCGGCGATCCGCTGTCCTTCGCCCGCGACCTGGATGTAGGTGGAATGCGGCGATTGGTCACCGCCCAGCACCACGGCTATGCCGCTCATCCCCTCGCGGCCAATTAGACCAACTTCGACGCGTGTCCCGTCTGCTTGGACGGCGACAATCGAAGCAATGCCGGCCTCTATGAAATAGACCCTCTCAATCCGTCGGTTGGGTCGTTCGAGGTCTTGTAGAAGCGGCAGCGCCTCGCGCTGCAAATGCGGCTGCAATAACGCGAAATCGTCATCCGAGAGTACGGACAGGAGCCTATTGCGGGACGGAGAATGTTTGTCAGGTGCGGAGACCATACGCGTCGCTCTTTTCCCTTGAAGTAGGGCAAGAGCCCATCACGGTCTCTCAATCGCCTGCGCCCAAAAGGTCGTGGCAAGCGGCGTTCCGGTAATGCGCCTTTCGGTGGCTTATTGATACTGAAATCAACATGCGGCTATAAATGCTGAACTATGTACGGAACCGTACGTCTCCAAGCCCGTTGAACCTGATTAGGCGCTTCGCACGATTAGGACCCGTGCAGCGCCTTTAGACCAAGAGAGAAAACTACCGTTTCGGCGCGCCACGCTCGGTTGCTTGGCCCACAAGGTACGCTTGTGACTGTATCAACGGCAAATGGCCATAAGGCGCGGGTTGTTCTCATAGTTGAGGACGAATTCCTTGTGAGATGCGGGGTTGCCGACGAACTCCGAGAAGCCGGCTACATCGTTGTCGAGACCCCGAGCGGCGAAGAGGCGATCGCCCTATGTAAGTCCGTCACGGCAATCGA
>JBAUGC010000475.1:0-4121 GCA_049679485.1 Xanthobacteraceae bacterium | reverse complement strand
GGCGCGGCTCGCGCCGACCGCGCCGGGCGCAATCCGGGTCTACACACCGCACGGCGGCTCGCTGGCCTATCGTCCGGGCACCATCGGCGGCAGCTTTTATCGCTCGTTGGAATGGCTATTGAAGTGGCGCACCGATCTGTTCCTGTTCGAGAGCCATTATGTCGCCGGCCTGTTCCGCGCCCGGATCGGCCGCACGCCGGCGTTGGCGCGGGTCGTGCACAACGGCGTCGCCCGGAGCGAGTTCGCCCCCGTTACGCCCGCGGCCGATGCGACAGATCTTGTCGGGCTCGGCGAATTGCGGCCGGTCAAGGCGTTCGACGTGCTGATCGCGGCGCTGGCGACGTTGAAAGCCTCCGGCCGCCGCGTCACCGCGACCATCGCCGGCGAGGGGCCGCTGGAGGCGGAACTCAAAGCGCGAGCGGAGCGCTTGAGGGTCGCCGATCAGGTCCGCTTTGTCGGCCATCGCTCGGCACGCGCGGCGTTCGCCATGGGACGCACCATGGTCATTCCATCGCGGGCAGAATCCCTGCCATACGTGGTGCTCGAAGCCGCCGCCGCCGGCGTGCCGATGATCGCAACCCGCGTCGGCGGCATCCCGGAGATCTTCGGCCCCGAAGGCGTCCATCTCATCACACCCGACGACGTCGGCGCGCTGGCCGGCGCGATCAGCGCGGCGCTCGACGCACCGGAGCGTCTACGCCAGGTCGCCCAGACAGTCAGAAGCCGCGTGCGCAGCGAGTTCTCGCTGGCGGCGATGGTTGACGGGGGGTTAGCCGCGTATCGCGAAGCGCTGGCAATACGAAAATTGAAACAATTCGCCTAACTAATTTTTGAAATTTCTTCACTATTCGTGGCTGCGGAATGCTTGGGGCGTTCCCGCGTTCGCGCGCGGGCAGCAACTAGCGTGCAACAAACGTGTCAGCGATGTCCAAGCCAGAGCCCGGCGCGATTTTCGATACGGCGTCCGCGGTTCGTTCCGCAGTGACAGCCATGCCCCGCGTCGATCTGCGGCAGGGCAAGGCGCCGGGGCTTTCGCCCGAAGCGCTCGCGGTTACTGCCAAGCCCTACGGTGCCGCCTATTCGCCGATCGTGCTCGCGGGCCTCGTTCGCGCCATTGAATTTACGCTGGTCGCGGCTGTCGGCTTCGCCGTCTATGCCTGTTATGTCGTGCCGATGCACGGCTTCGCCTGGTACTACGTCGCCGTCATCTTCGGCATCTCGCTGCTCGCCATGCTGGCGTTCCAAGCGGCCGACATCTATCAGGTCCAGGCGTTTCGCGGCCATGAAAAACAATACATGCGGCTCGCCTCGGCGTGGTCGGTGGTTTTTCTGATCGCTATCTGCGCATCGTTCTTCGCCAAAGTCGGCGACCAGTTCTCCCGCGCGTGGCTCGGCGGCTTCTACGTGCTCGGTCTGTTCACGCTGATCGCGTTCCGGCGGGCCCTGTTTCTTCTGGTCCGCCGCTGGACACGAGAAGGCCGGCTCGATCGCCGCGCCGTCGTCGTCGGCGCCGACCATAACGGCGAAACGCTGATCGATTCACTCGCCGCCCAGCGCGATTCCGACGTGCGGGTCATCGGCGTGTTCGACGATCGCGGCGATGAGCGCAGCCCCGCAAGCTGCGCCGGCGTCGCCAAGCTCGGCACCGTCGACGATCTGGTGGCGTTCGCGCGCAACACCCGCGTCGATCTGGTGATCTTCTCGCTGCCGATCTCGGCGGAGGGCCGCATCCTGCAGATGCTGAAGAAACTCTGGGTGCTGCCGGTCGATATCCGCCTCTCCGCGCACACCAACAAGCTCCGCTACCGCCCGCGCTCCTATTCGTATGTCGGCAGCGTCCCGGTGCTCGATATCTTCGACAAGCCGATCGCCGACTGGGACGTCGTGATGAAGTGGCTGTTCGACAAGATCGTCGGCACGCTGGCGCTGATTTGCGCGCTGCCGATCATGCTGGTCGTCGCCATCGCCATCAAACTCGACAGCCGCGGTCCGGTGTTCTTCAAGCAGAAGCGCTATGGCTTCAACAACGAGCTGATCGAGATCTACAAGTTCCGCTCGATGTATGTCGAGCAAACCGACGCCGCCGCCAGCAAGCTCGTCACCGTCGGCGATCCGCGGGTGACGCGGGTCGGCCGCTTCATCCGCAAAACCAGCCTCGACGAATTGCCGCAGCTGTTCAACGTCGTGTTCACCGGCAATCTGTCGCTGGTCGGTCCCCGCCCCCACGCGGTGCAGGCCAAGGCCGAGAACCGCCTCTATGACGAAGCCGTGGACGGTTACTTTGCCCGCCATCGTGTCAAGCCGGGCCTGACCGGCTGGGCGCAAATCCACGGCTGGCGTGGCGAGACCAACAGCCAGGAGAAGATCCAGCGCCGCGTCGAGTGCGACCTCTACTACATCGAGAACTGGTCGATCCTGCTCGACCTCTACATCGTCGCGCAAACGCCGTTCGCCCTGATCCGCACCGAGAACGCGTATTAATCCCCTGACTTCGCGCAACGGCGGGAGTTCCCTTGCATATCCTGATCAACGATTTCATCGGCGGCGTGCTGGATCGCGGTATCCCGCTTTATGTCCGCAATCTCATCGGCGGTCTGCGCGAGGAAGGGTTCGAAGTCAGCGTCGTGCGCGCGCCCTCGATTTGCCGCGTGCTGCCGCGCAACTTGTTCTACATGATCGCAGTCGCCGTCGAGCAGCTGGTATTGCCGGCGCTCGGCTATCTGCTGCGCGCCGATCTGACCCTTTATCCTTACAATTCGGTCGCGATTGCCGATCTGTTCACCCGGCGCGGCCGCATCGTGGTGCACGACCTCGAGCAGCTCAACCGCGGCATGTCGTTGTCCAAGATTTATTATTTGGCCTGCTATCGCGTCCTAAAAAAAACCGACAGCCCGATGTTCACGATCTCCGAACTGACGCGACAGCGGATCAACGACAGCGGACTGTTTGGCCGTGGCCCGGTGGTGATGCTGCCCAACACCTTCTACACGTTCGAACGCTATTTGCGCGTCATAAAGCGCAAGCCCGAGCCCGCCAGGTCGCTCCTGCTTTGCACCGGTTCGACCGCGAACAAAGATATCGAAACACTGGTGACCGACTATCTGCCGAAAGTGCTGGCCGCGGGATTTCGCGTTTCAATCCTCGGCCTGCACAAGGCGAGCGACGCCCCACGTTTGGCCTCGCTGCAAAGCTTCATCGATTCCGGCCAACTGCACATCTGCGGCCGGCTGTCGGATCGCGCCGTCGCCCGCGAATACCGCTCGCACCGCATCGTGTGGGTGCATTCGCTGCGCGAAGGCTTCGGCCGCTGCCTGCTCGAAGGCCGCCTCGCCGGCGCCCGCGTTATCTGCACCAACATTCCCGAGTTCGAAGGCCTGCGCGATGACGCGGTGCATTTCTACCAGGACGCCGGTCAGTTCATGGCGACGCTGGATCGGCTGGTGGACATGAACGCGCCAACCGCCGGCTATGATGGCTATCCCTACCGGGAGCTGCTGCGCAACGCGATCGAGCGCGGCTTCCGCGAGGTGAGTAGCACCCGTGCGGCGCCGCAAGTGCGGCCAGCTGGATGAACCGGGCGCCGCAGCTCACTGAGACATAAAGACATCTGACATCCGCAACGGGTCTTGTGCGGATCAATCCGGCGCGCGCTGTCCCGATCGCGCACTGCTTCGGTAGAGACCCAGCGTGAAACGGTGAAGTGGCGATAGGATCACACCCATCGCGACACTTCAACCCGCGATCGCATCATCGCGACTCCGCTCTCGGGACAAACCAAACGCCGAGGGCCGCGAGGCGGACCACCCAGGTCGAAATTGACCCAAACTGGACGTCGAAGCCCGGCGTCTTTGGATAACCCGCAAGCCGGAGACTCATTTGTTCTCGACTGCGACCTGTTCGATGGCGCTCTTGTATGGGTCGATTGCGAACGCGAACCAACACGCGAGTCAGAGGCAACTTTTTCGATTGGGAGCACCGTTGCCAACGCAGGAGTGTATGATCACATTCTATCCCTGGTATCCCCAAGCGATCTTTCGAGCGGCCCCGCGCACATGCCCAAGTTCCTTCGCATCGGAGTCCATCAGTCGAACGTTTCCGGATACACGTCAAAGGCATGGTGG
>JBAUGC010000474.1:0-4151 GCA_049679485.1 Xanthobacteraceae bacterium | reverse complement strand
GGCGGCTATGCGCTTGGCCTCGACACCTGGTTCGAGGTGGTGCGCGAGATCGGCAAGGCCGACGCGTCGCACGCCTGGTGCGCCAGTTTGATGATCCATCACCCACATTACATCAGCCAATTCGCCGAAGACGCCCAAAAGGCGGTCTGGGCCGACGGGCTCGATGTCCCGATTGCGGCTTCGATCCTGCCGTCGGCTCGTGTCACGCCGGCGGCGGGAGGATATCGAATCTCCGGTCAGTTTCCGTTCGCCAGCGGCATCAATCATAGCCGGTGGGTCCTCCTTGGTGGCATGGTGGAGGCCGGTGGCCACCCGGAATGGACCTTCTTTCTCGTTGGGCCCAAGGACTTCAAGGTCGTTGATACCTGGTTCACCGGGGCGATGCGGGCGACCGGCAGCAACACTGCGGTCTGCGACGAGGTCTTGGTGCCCGAGAGCTTTACCGTGCGGCTCTCGGACCTGCGTGAAGGCAAAGGCCCAGGCGGCGCGCTGCACGCCCATCCGATCTATCATGCGCCCTTCATCGCCTACGCGCCCTTGACCTTCGTGACGCCGATGTTGGGTGCGGCGCAGGGCGCTTATGAGATGTTACGCGACTGGACCAAAACGCGGCGCGGCACCGGCGGCGTGGTCCTCGCCGAGATCACCAGCATCCAGATACGGCTGGCGCGCGCCGCTGCCGATCTCGACGCTGCCGAGCTGCTGTTGCGGCGCGCCGTTGACACCGCTCAATCGCCGACGCCGCCATCGCTGCAGCTGCGCGCGCGCTCGATGCGGGACTTCTCGCGCGCCGCCGAACTTTGCGTCGGCGCCATCGATACGCTGATGTCGATGAGCGGCGCCGCCGGGTTCGCCGCCTCGCACCCGATCCTGCGCGCCTGGCGCGACATCCATTTCGCCGCGATGCATGTGAGCCTCAACCTCGACCAGAACTTCGCCCATTTCGGTCGCACCGAACTGGGCGTGCCACGCGACTCGCACCAGCCCTTCTTCTGAGCCGAAAGGACCGCCGCCGTGGATCTTCATGAAGAGATCGGCCAACTCGTCGCGCCGCTGCTGCACCGCACACTCTTCGTTTGCCTAAGCGAGCCGGTTGCCCAGCCGGAAGAGATTCTGCCGCACATCCCCGATCACCTGCGTTATCTCGTTGCCATGGAAAAGAGCGGCGTGCTGCTAGCCAGCGGCCCTTTCCTTGAGGCCGGCCAAGTCGGCCTGCGTGCTATGATGATCATCCGCGCCAAGGACCTCGCCGAAGCCCGGGGGATCGCCCAAGAAGAAACCCTCCACAAACTCGGCCTGCGCCGCTTCACGATCGAGGAATGGCAGCTGAACCAGGGCCGTGTTTCCGTGCAGATCGACTTTTCCGATCAAAAAGGCGGACTGGATGAAGGCTAGGGACCGGGCGCCCGACAACCGACGCGACCACTAGCCCTGCGCCGACTTTCGGCGCGGCGCATATCAAAACGCGAGTCGGACTATTGTAAGCCGCCCCAGCGGTAATCGAATGAGGTGGCCGACACTTTGGGTGGCGCGCTCCCAATGTTGTCGCTCGCGGTCGCCGGGGCCACGTTGGCTTCCTGCTGTGGCGCGGGTCTCGACTGCAACGCGGCCGTCTGTTGCGGTTTGCTCACAGGCGCTTCGTTGTTGGGCGCTTCGTTCTTGCCCGGCTCGTTCATCCACGACTCGCGGGACATCGGATTCGCAGCCGCGACCGCCTCCATCTGCAGCGTGGGCTTTGCTGTTGGCGTGGCGGTCAATCCGGCTGTCGGCGAATCCACGCCGGGTTCCTGCGTTGGCGAATTGGTCGAGGCGATTTGCTCCTTTGGGGCAGGCTTCAATCTAAACAAGGCGCCAAACAATTTACTCGCCAAGGAACCATCGTTGTCGGCCCAAGCGACGGGTGGCATTTGCGGCAGTCGAGATCCGGTCGTGAGAACTCGCGCAAGTGGAATTATCTTGCCCGGGAACTCGGCGAGGAAAGCCTTGTTCATTCCGCCGTCGAGTCCGCTGTAGATTGGGGCGACTGGCACGTTAGCTTTAACCAATTGCGCGTATTCGACCTCGTCGGCCTGTTGCTTCTCCCCTGCCGACAAAGCGATTTGCGGGTTGACGACAAAGGCGGGGCATTTACCGTTCGGATCGAACACAAGGGGCTTCGACGAATTCGGGAGGTGCTGCGCATCGAACACATAACGACGATCGCACACCTCGACCTTGGGTTCGAGATGCGTCGTCTCGAAATGATCGTTGCCGATCTTGAGCATTTTCCAGAAGGGCATGTGCGGATTAGTGCGATGTCGCGCCAGATTCGCCGGCGTCAACCGGAAGGGATGGGCCTGGATCTGGAATGACGGCTTGCCGCCGAGGAGTGAGTCGCGCGCCAGCGAATAGATCTCGCCGATCTGCTCGTCGGTCATGGCATAGCAGCCGCTGGACGCGCAGTCGCCGTGGATCATGAGAAAGGAGCCGTCGCGGCCGTTCGCCTTGTCGAAGGTGTTGGGAAAGCCGGTATTGATCGCGAGATAGTAGTTGGAATTCGCATTCATCAACTCGGAAGTAATCGTATAGAACCCCTCGGGAGCCTGGCGGTCGCCTTCGTGGATCTTCGGTCCGAGATCGCCCGACCACCGACAGATCGGATAGATCTTGAGGAATTGGAAATGGCCGATGGTATCCTGTTTCCAGACTTCGAGTTCCGATTCTTCCTTGAAAATGCGCACAAGGATCGGCGAATGTTTCGGCATATTCTTTTGTTGGAGCAGTGAGAGCAGCTCGGGCGAGAGTTCCTTCGCTGCCTGGGCCGGTAATCGATAGGCGTTCTCGCCAAGGCACCGGACTGGCGTTAAAGAGCCGGCGAAAGCCGCTGACAGCACCAGCGCTCGGACCAACGTGACGCGGATCAATGCTATACCCCCGGGACCGTGAGACCTTTCCCGATATCTCGTTACTTTTAGCAGCTGGCTTCAAAGTCCATAAATTGCAGCAATCTGCGAGTAGTGCTGTGCGTAGACGCAGCGCTCCTGTCGTTACACAATATCAGGTAACTGCTCTTTAACCACCATGCGCGATATTTGCTTTGCCGATCAGTAAGTTCGGCGCCTGCAGATATGGTTCGCAGGAGGCCATGCACGGTTGCCCCAGTGCGCCGTCAAATTGGTGTTTCGGTTGGGTGATTAGCGTTGGCTAAGGGTCATGTATCGGACGTACAACGCCACGCACGAGTGGGAATCGCCAAGCGGCAACAAGCCCACGACATGGTGGCACATTTCAATTTTGACTGCTTGTCTAGCGCTGTTCCTTCTCGCAGCTGTTACGCTAGGTTATGTCGGAGCTATCGCCGAATATTGTTGGTACAGCCTTAACGAACTCAATAGCTGCGAAAGCTACCACACAGCAACTGCCGTCATCCACGGTGCCAGTTGGTTGGTCAAGCCAGCGACGGCATTGGCTATCATTGTATCTGCGACACAGTATTCACGTTCTCTTTGGATAAGACGGCCTCATGAACCGCTTAGCTACTGCTCCCGCAGAGATAATGCTGCAAACGTCGTCGCCTGCTTCGAAGATCCCTCGACCACTAAGCGATCACAGTCCTATGATGAGGCAATCCAGACCGCCGCACTAATGCTCCTTGCTTCGCTACGCGATTACATCAAATCGCCTTTTTCAGGACCGCAGCTCGAACTGTTTCAGAATCGTACCGACGTCTGGAAAAACAGAAACTGTGTTCGCCGGGACAATGTCCATGCTGTTTTTGCTGATGTTCGCGAGCGTGCTGCAGATCTTCTTTCCGAAGAGTTACGGGCCGCGAATGTGGGAGACCAGGTCGCAAGAGAGGTAATTCAAGTCTTGCATCATTTGCTGACGTCTGCGGAAGACGCCTTTTCAATCGACGAAGCCGCCTAGCCCTATGATTGCCGGGCCTTAAGATGGCCTGCGCCATTGTCACCTGCCCACTGTAGGCCCTTGTAAATAGCAAACAAGGTCCCTTTAGCTTCCCCGACAAGAGGCCATGCGCCTCGCCGAAGCCACGCCGATATCGAAGCCGTGATCCGGTTGTTTGATTCGAGTTACCACGTCGCCCGAATAGCCGCGCATATCAGTCACTGCGCTACGGCTTCAGTACGAAAAGCTAAATGTCCGGCTAAAAC
>JBAUGC010000473.1:0-3104 GCA_049679485.1 Xanthobacteraceae bacterium | reverse complement strand
GACAAGCATTCGGTCGATCGTTGCCGCGCTCACCGACAGGACCAACGCGTGGTCGTCCGGCGTCAGTTCCAGCCTGCCATGTCGCTCAAGCGCTGGCAGCAGCACCGGGATCATCACCTTGAGCCGCTTGCCGCACACCCTGTCTGAGGCCTCCCACAGCACGATCAGCGCGTCGCGGAGGCCGCCGTACTTGCGTCGCCGACGGTGCTGCAGTGTGACTTTGCTCGCGTTTGCCGCTTCGGTTGCCGAGCTTGGCTTGTCCTCAGCGGGCTTGGCGATGCAGCCGGACAGAGCACGTACTGCATGCTTGCGATGCCAGCCCGTCGTCGCCGTTAGCTCATCGAGAATGCGCCCCTTCTGCCGCTGCCCGGCAGTTCGGTAACGTTCCGCTACCGCCGCTAGAACCTCGCGCCGCGCGCCCATGCTGATCTTCCTCGCCATACCGGCCATCGAACTGATTCGGTGGCACTGGCCCAGTCACGACGAGGAAGTTGTCCGGTAACATTTTTGATGAGGCAATGCGCCCCTATCGGCATCCAAAAGGGACCCCTTTGAGTGACGAGTCCGGGCGGTAGCGCGCGCGCCGTCGGAGCTGGTCGGGGTTGCGGAGACGGCGCGAGCGCGGGTTGGTTGATCGTCAGTTCGGCTTTTGAAGCGCCAGCTGTCGTTTCCGGTTTCAACGATATCGCAGTGATGGGTCAAACGATCGAGCAGTGCGGTCGTCATCTTGGCGTCGGTGAAGACGGTCGGCCATTCGCCGAAGGCGAGATTGGTGGTGACGATGATCGAGGTGCGCTCGTAGAGCCGGCTGATGAGATGGAACAGGAGTTGGCCGCCGGCCTGAGCGAAAGGCAGATAGCCGAGCTCATCGAGAATGACGAAGTCCATGCGGGTCAGTTGATCGGCAATCCGGCCCTGGCGGGCGTTGCGAGTTTCAGCCTCGAGCCGGTTGACGAGATCGACGACATTGTAGAACCGGCCACGAGCGCCCGATCGAATGCAGCTTCGGCCAATGGCGATGGCGACATGTGTTTTGCCGGTGCCGGTCCCGCCAATCAGAACGGCATTGCGCTGCTGGGCAAGGAATCCGCCGCTGGCGAGATCGCGCACCAGGGTCTCGTTAATTGGCGTGCCGTTGAACTGGAAGTTGTCGAGATCCTTGGCGAGCGGCAGCTTGGCTATGGTGAGCTGGTATTTGATCGAGCGTGCCTGCTTCTCATTGATCTCGGCGGTGAGCAGATCGCCGATGATGCGCTGCGGCTCGTGCTGGCGTTTGACCGCGGTCGCCATGATCTCATCGAAGGCGGCCTTCATCCCGTAGAGCTGAAGCTCAGCCATGAGGTCGAACAGTTCGGATCGTTCCATCAGTTAAGTCTCCTGAGGTTGTCATAGCGGGCACAATCGGCGATCGGAGCATGGCGCAATGTCAGCGCGGCCGGCGTGAAGATGGTGGGAGGCGGATCAGGATTGCGCCGGCGGGCGAGGATGTTGAGAACGACATCGGCGGAGTGGACACCTTGGACGCTCGCTTCGGCGCACGCCGCCTCGACCGCCGGCAGTCCGTCGGTGATCACCGCGGTAAGGATGTCGACCATTTGCCGATTGCCATCGTCGGCACCGGCGAGCTTGCGTCGGATGCGCTCCATCGCGGCCGGCAGCACCCAATCCTTGAAGGGGGCGCCATTGCGCAAGGCACCGGGTTTACGAGCGAGTACTGGCACGTAATGCCAAGGATCGTAGATCGTCTCGCCCCGGCCGCACGTGCGGGGATGCTCGCCGACGATCCGGCCGTCCTGACGGATTACGATGCGATCCGCATAAGCCTGAACCTCGACCGGACGGCCGACGGCGCTCGATGCCACCGAGTATTTGTTATTATCGAAGCGCACCAGGCAGGTTTTTGAGACCGAAGCCGGCACCGCGTGGAAGCCGTCGAACCGGCCGGCATAGGGGACAAGCTTCGGCCGCTCCGCCTCGAACACCTCCCAAATCGTTTGATCGGTCAACTCCGGATGGTGATGCGCCTTGGCGTAGGCAATGCATTTATCGGTCAGCCAACCGTTCAACTCCTCATAGCTTTTGAACCGCAGCCGCGGCGTGAAGAAGCGTTCGCGAACGAGGCCGACCTGGTTCTCGACTTGCCCCTTCTCCCAGCCCGCGGCCGGCGTGCAGGCAACCGGATCGACCAGGTAATGACTGCACATCTGCAGGAAGCGGCGATTGTAGAGGCGGTCCTTGCCGACGAAGACCGTCTCCACCGCCGTCTTCATGTTGTCGTAGATGCCGCGTCGGCAGGTCCCTTTGAATAGCGCGAAGGCGCGGTCGTGCGCATCGAACACCATCTCCTGCGTTTCGCGCGGATAGGCGCGCACGAACAACATGCGGCTGTGACACAGCCGGACGTGGGCGACCTTCACGGTCACCGTGACGCCATTGAGGATGACGATCTCGTGGCTCCAGTCGAACTGGTAAGCCTCTCCAGGGGCAAAGCTCAGCGGCACATAGGCCGCCGCCGTCACTTGCCCGCGATCCTTCGCCCATCGCTTCGCGAAGCGGCGCACCGCATCGTAGCTGCCGTCATAACCTCGACCGCGCAGCTCCTCAAAAATCCGGATCAGCGTCAGACGTTCACGGGCGGCCTTCGTTTCATTGCCCAGCAGCAACTCATCCAGCGCGTCACGCCAGTGGCCAATCTTGGGTAGTGGCTGATCTTCCCGGCGATAGCGAAACTCGGTCGATCCTGAGCGAATCACCTTCCTCACGACTTTCCGGGATACCCCAAGGTCCCGGCAGATCGCCTTGATTGCTTTCCCCTGGACAAAAAAGGCCCGGCGAATCCTCCCAATTGTCTCCACGACCAACATCCCAGTCTGGCCCCCACGAATCATGGAGGCCAATGTGAACCCCTCTTTTCGGGGGTCCCGATTGGATGCCGATCACCCCGAAAAGGGGGTCCTTTTTGCACGCCGATTCACAGTCGATATCGGCCACATGCGCATCGGTTCAGCGGGGAAAGGACGCATCAGGTCACCAGGGTCGGTCTCATCGCTCAGCCAACGTTCGTAATCCCCCGGCGAGAGGATGAGGGGCATCCGGTCGTGGAT
>JBAUGC010000472.1:0-1574 GCA_049679485.1 Xanthobacteraceae bacterium | reverse complement strand
CGAGCAGCGCCAGCGTCTGCGGCGACAGCTCCTTCATCGCCCGGGTCGGAAGCTGGTAGGCGTCTTCACCGTAGCAGCCAGCAAGCGCCAACGCCGCGGCGAGTACCGCCGACGCCGTCAGCGCGCGGACTAGGCTGGCGCGGATCAAACCAATACTCCCCGACCGATGGAACCGTCCCCGTGCCATCACTAAAGCAATGGTTATCCTTACGAGGGAGCTTAAGCAAGCCAAGCAAGACGCCGGTTTCGCAATGGACCATGCGAGCGTTGAATGAATGGTAAATTTTCCGCAAATTTGACGGTCAAAATCAAGCATTTATGCAGCATGCGCCGCCGTCCCACTCGAGTCGCGTCAATCGCGCCGTGATGGTGGCGGATTGTGCCCTTGCGGGCGGCAAGCCTGGGCTTGCGCAAATCAGCTAAGCGTCCGGCCAATCGCCATGAACTTTTCGCGGCGCAGGCGAACAATGGTCGCAGGGTCGAGCCCGTGCAGTTCGGTCAGTGCCTCGGCGATTGCCGCCCCGGCTGCGGCGATGGTCGCGGGAGGATCGCGATGGGCACCGCCGGCCGGCTCCGGCACGATGGTATCGACGACGCCCAGGCGGAGCAGATCCTGCGCCGTGATCTTCATGTTGGAAGCGGCGTCCTGGGCTTTGGCGGCATCACGCCAGAGGATCGAAGCGGCGCCTTCGGGCGAGATCACGCTGTAGATGGCGTGCTCCAGCATGATGACGCGGTTGGCGGTGGCGACGGCGATTGCTCCGCCCGAACCGCCCTCCCCGATGATGGTCGCGACGTTGGGCACTCCGATGCGCAGACAGACTTCTGTCGAGCGCGCGATGGCCTCGGCCTGTCCGCGCTCCTCGGCGCCAATACCGGGATATGCGCCTGCCGTGTCGATCAGCGCGATGACCGGAACTTCAAAGTGGTCAGCCATGTCCATGAGCCGCGCCGCTTTGCGATAGCCTTCCGGGCGCGCCATGCCGAAATTGTGCTTGAGCCGGCTGTCGGTGTCGGAGCCTTTCTCGTGGCCGATGACGCAAACGCTCTCGCCTTGGAAGCGGCCGAAGCCGCCGACAATCGCGGCGTCCTCGCCGTAGGTGCGGTCGCCGGCCAACGGCGTGAAATCGCCGATCAGCTGAGCGATGTAATCGAGGCAATGCGGCCGTTGCGGATGCCGCGCCACTTGAGTCTTCTGCCACGGCGTCAACTCCGCATAAAGTTCCTGGAGTGCCTGAGCCGCCTTGCCTTCGATGCGATTGATTTCTTCACCGATAGCGATGGCGTCGCCGCCATTCTGCATCGCGCGCATTTCCTCGATCTTGGCCTCCAGTTCGGCCACAGGCTTTTCGAAGTCGAGATAAGAGCGCATTACAAAATGGTTCCAACTTTAACGGTCGTCGCGGGGGCTCGTCGCGTTGCTCCCGGCAACGGCGAGCGACGCCGGTCTAGCCCATCAAGTATTGACGTCGGCTAACGGATGCAAATCGCGGACGAGGCTTTTCAGCCGTTCTTCGAGCACGTGGGTATAAATCTGCGTCGTGGAAATGTCGGCATGACCGAGCAGCGTCTGC
>JBAUGC010000471.1:0-2435 GCA_049679485.1 Xanthobacteraceae bacterium | reverse complement strand
GCCTTGCGCCGACGGCCCGTGACAGTCTTTGCAATAGCCGAGCTTGGCCTGAATGTCGTCGGCGCGAACGGAGCCGGCGAAGGCAGCGGTCAGAGCCGTTGCAAGAAGCGTCGCGCGCAAGCCTATGGCCGCTACATTGCGCCATGCGTCCATCGTTTGTCCGGCGGTTTGCGGTGTTTTGCGGGCGCGCACGGCGTTACTCCAGGTAACTGAGATAAGCCGCGACGGCTTTGACCTGCGGTGGCGTCAAGTTGTGTGCGATCGGCGCCATGACGTTCGAATTGGTCTCCCCGCGCTCACTGGCCCAATTGGTCAGCTGGCTCACGAGATAGGGATAGAGCTGGCCCGCAAGCCGAGGAAACTGGTCGTTGCCTTTGGCCTCCGCACCGTGACAGGAGGCGCACGGCGGAACGCCGGCGTCGGGCAATCCCTGCTGAAAGATTTTCTCGCCCGCGGACACCATGTCCTTCGGGGCGCCGCCGAGCGGTTTTGGATTGAGATCGTGAAAATCAGTGGCGAGCGCTTTTATCATCGCCGGGCTCAGCACGTGCCCGACATTGAACATGATATTGTTGGTCCGCTTGTGCTCGACGAAGCCCTGCAACTCGTTCTCGATGTAGGCGATCTGCTGACCGGCCAGCCGCGGTATCGGGTAATAGCCATTGAAGCCCTGCGCCGCGACGCCGTGGCAGACTTCGCAATAAGCGAGCTTGGCCGCAACGTCCTTCTGCGGCACGGCATCCGCATTCGCATTTTGCGCGCGGACTGGAGACGCCGAAACAAGCGCGAGGATGAGCGCCAACGACGGCATATAACAAGCTATCCTTCGCACGCTCACGATCGCCATAAATCTTGTCCGCATCGTCTGCTCGCCGCAATGACTCGATCGCTCCCCGACATCGGCGTCATCGCGTCCTCAGGGCCAAGCAGAGACGTGGAAATTCAGACCGAGCTTCACGGTCTGAATGGTCTGCTTGATGTTCTCGGGGCCGGAAGGAAACGCGGCGCTTTCCTCGATAAAGGTCACGTTGCGCGTGCCGAAGCCGTAGTAGTCGTATTCGAGCTTGACCGACCAATCGTCCCACAGCGCCCATTCGACGCCGACGCCGGCGGTCCAGCCGAGCCGCGTTTCCACGCCGTCGAAGTTATACGTCGTGAAAGCGTCGGCGATATTGTATCGGTCGTTGACGAAGCCGACGCCGCCTTTGCCGTAGAGCATCCAGCGGTCCCATGCCAATCCGGCACGCGCGGTCACGCTGCTCAAGAAATCCGTGGTGTCTTTGAAGGTCGCGGTGTCGCCGGCAATTCCCGGCGTCGTGACGGTCGTCGTGCCGCCGATGTCGCCACCCGACGCCGCGCCTTCGATGCCGAGAATCCAATTGGACGCGAATTGATAGTCGCAGCCGATCTGACCGCCGAGCATGTAACCGCTGATGTTGAGGTTGGAAGAGGTAAATCCCGTGTTGGGAGACAGGATGCCGGCGGTGTCGTTGAGATCCTTTTGCCCAAAGCCGCCGCCGACGTTGCCGCCCGCATAGCAGCTCGTCCAGGTGAAAGGTGGCGGCGGCACCGGCGCGGCGGCCGGCACTGCGAGATCGGCGCCGAAAGCGACAGAGACCGTCAGCAGCGAGACCGCAGCGGCTCCGAATAGTGTTGCTCTCATCGTGAACCCTCCGGCCTGCTACATCGCCAGCCAAAGATAGACGAACAACGTGTTGTTAGCGCTGGCGCCGACGCTGGTGCCATCGAACTGGTTGTACCAGGTGTATTCCAAGCCGATGCGCGCGTTGAACCACGGCCAGCCCGGCGCGGTGCTGTTGATAAACGGAATGTAGGCGATCTCGGCGATCCAGCCGTTGCTGTTCGGGCTGAAACCACTGGCAAGTCCGCCGTACAGGCCGGTATCGGGGCTGCCCCAGGTGTTGAAATATTGCCCGGTCAGTACGATCCGATTGTCGTTGCCATAGGCGAGCGAGGCGTAGCCTTTTGCTTCGTTGAGCGTGTCGCTCGGATTGGCGGAAAGCCCGTTGGCGAAGCTGGCGTCCAGCTTTTGCGATTCGTGAATGTAGGTGCCGCGCAACGTGAACCAGAAATTGCCGCCCTGGTATTGATATTGCGAGTCGAAGCCGACGTCGGTGTATTTATCCGTTTGCGGGAAAGTCGCGGTGGTGACCGGGCCGGTGACCGGCGCCGATGGCGGCGATGCCCATGGATGAATGTCGGCCGCCATGCCAAAGGTGCCGATCTCGAGCCAATTGCTGCCCCAATGCGGCTCAAAGGCGGCGCGCCAATAGGGCGCAAAGTCAAACTCACCCGGCGCGCCGAATGGATCGGCGCCCAGGGCATTCTGTGTATTGGCATCGAGCGTGCGGTATGCCGAGAATTCGAGGTACAGCATGTCGTCGAGGTAGGTATAGCCGCCGACACTGCCGACA
>JBAUGC010000470.1:0-4627 GCA_049679485.1 Xanthobacteraceae bacterium | reverse complement strand
CGGCTGAACAATTTCGCACATGGCGAATTGATCACCATGGCCGCTTACACCCTGCTTGCGCTGTTCGGCTTGCCGGTCCCGGTGATGCTGTTCGGCGCGCTCGCGGTCGCGGTCATGCTGGCGTTGGTGACCGAACGCGCGGCCTTTCGGCCGCTCCGCCGGGCGGATCCGACGACGCTGCTGATCTCCTCATTCGCCGTCAGCTTCTTCCTGCAGAAGCTTCTGATCCTGGTCGTTGGCTCGCGTCTAAAGGGGCTCGATTTTCTCCCTGCACTCGGCCGCCAAATCGAGTTCGCGGGGGTGCGTCTGCAGATGCTTCAGCTTGCCACCATTGTCGTCAGCGTGGTCCTTCTGGTTGCTTTGACCTGGTTCCTCAAGGGAACGCGGCTCGGCTTGCACATGCGTGCGGCGGCTGAGGACTTTCGCATGGCGCGGGTCCTGGGGGTTCGCGCCAATAGCGTGATCGCCATGGCTTTTGCATTGAGCGGCGTGCTCGCGGCCGCAGTCTCCTGTCTGGTTGTCGTACAGACCGGGGTCGTGCAACCCCGCATGGGCGTGCAGCTGGTGATCATCGCGTTTGTCGGCACGGTGATCGGCGGCCTCGGTAGCCTGTCCGGCGCCGCGCTTGGCGGGTTCCTCGTCGGCGCCGGCTCAATTCTGCTTCAGGCGTTGCTGCCGCCTGATCTGCGCGCCTTTCGCGAGGCCTTTGTTTTTGTCGCCGTGGCGCTCGTTCTTCTCTTCCGTCCGCAGGGCCTGATCCCCGCCCGCGGTCTCAAAGAGAGAATCTGATGTCCGAGAGCGCGCGTATAAACGGTCGGATCGCCGACATGCTGCCGCGATTATGGCCGCTCGCCGTGCTTATCGTTGTAGTCGCTGTCATCGCGCTCGCGGCGTCATTCGCTCCCGCCGTGTTGCAACGGCGGGCGACGCAGGGGCTGATCGATCTCATCGCCGTGGTCGGATTGTATGTTTTCGCCGGTAACTCCGGTGTGCTGTCCTTCGGCAACGTTGCGTTCATGGCGGTTGGCGCATACGTGTCGGCGCTCCTCACCATGAAGCCCGGCGCAAAGTCGGTGTTTCTGCCCGACCTGCCGGCGATTATCGCCCACGCTGAATGGCCGAATTTTGCCGGCGCGCTCGCCGGCGGCGTTGCGGCGGCCATCATTGCACTTGTTGTTGGCTGGCCGCTGATGCGTCTGACCGGCGTGTCGGCAAGCATTGCGACCTTCGCCATTCTCGTTGTCGCCAACGTTGTGTTCGGCAACTGGACCTCGGTGACAGGGGGACAGAATTCGCTGATGGGTCTGCCGGCCTACGTGGACCTGTGGACCGCGTTTGCCTGGGCGGTCGCGACTATCGTCATCGCTTTTGCCTATCAGGAAACGCGCTCGGCTTTGCTCCTGCGCGCCTCGCGAGAAGACGAGGCTGCGGCGCAGGCGTCGGGCGTGAATGTGGTCCTTCACCGCCTAATTGCCTTTGTCATTTCGGCCTTCCTTTCAGGCATTTCTGGCGTTTTACTGGCACATTTTCTCGGCATTGTGCGAGTCGAGAATTTCTACCTCGACCTCACCTTCCTGATCGTGGCCATGCTGATTATAGGCGGCCGGGGCAGCCTGACCGGTGCGGTCGCCGGCGCCGTCGTCATCGCGGCGCTCACCGAATTGCTGCGCCAGAGCGAAATCGGAGTTCAGGTCGGGACCGTGACCATCGCCGCACCCGCAGGCATCGGCGACGTCATTCTCGCGCTCATCATGCTGCTGATCATTCTGTTTCGCCCCGACGGAATTGCCGCCGGGCGGGAGCTGACCTGGCCTTTCAAGCGCTAGCCGGCTGCCTTTGTCCGCGGGGTGCGCCCGAACGCGAATTGACCGACCGGTCCCTCGACGTGGAATTCGATCCCGGTCATTTTGGCGAACAGATCGATGTCGGCAGTCCCTATCGCACAACCGCCCAGCCCCATATCGGTCGCCATCAGATAGAACGTCTGCATCAATACCCCGACATCCTTGAGAATGAGCGCGTAAGCGATCGAGCTGTACTTCCACGAGATGCGGCCGAAGCGCGCTGCAATCGTGATCACAATCTGTGGCGCTGCGCGCGCACCCGTGGCGTATTTTGCCCCCGTCAGCAGCGCATCAAGGTCACTCTTGGGAAATCCGATCCGCGCCAGCGCGTGAGCGCCGGCATCGTAGTGATAAAATCCGCGTGCGAGTCCTTGGCATTGGCCGGCAGCCAAATAAAGTTCGAGCTCATAGCCGCCACCCGCCGACGGATACGGCCTGGGAGCAGACGTGACCAATGGACCGCGTTCCCCAGCGAAGTCGAGCCGGCTTTTCGATTTCGACAAGACGCGAGCAGTTCCGTCGAGAAACTGCGCAAGCTCGGCGAGAGTGATCGGTCGCTCATCATCAAAGCTTCGGGTCGAATGCCGTTGCCGGAGGAGTTTTGCGACCGGCGCTATCACGCCTTGATCGGCGGCCGCGAACTTGCGCAGATTGATTTTCTTTCCGGGCCAACGAGACCGCACTGCGGGTTGCGGCGATACGACATCGGCATACGGAAACACCCCGCCCAAAGGGTTAGCGTGCCGGCCTTGCGTGCTGCGGGCGTGAAACAGAAGATCGTGAAAGTCCCAAAGGACCAGGTGGTCGTCGCCCTCGTCGGAACGGAGGCCGCTGCCGCCGGCATTGACCTTGAAGAGGATTTGGCAATCGACCAACAGCGCGAGGAGCTCCTTCGCTACAGCCCGTCCGTCGAGCTGTTTGATCTTTTGTGGCCTTGAGAGGAGGGCAATAGTAGCCACAAGTTTCGGGTCGCAAATTTTGAACAGCGCGCCAGCTCGCGGCGATTCCAGCACCATCTCATTGCCGCGACGGCGCATATATGCAAACCGCGATAGCACCAGAACATCTGCATCGCTGAGCGGCGGCGTCCGCGGCCAATAATCCGCAACCTGCGGCTCGATGACGACCTGGTCTGCGCCGTTTGGCGAGCGGCGGAGCCGGTACTCTAACAGACCGTGCCGGGCCAATTGCCGGACCAATAAGTCCAGCTCTTTGTCAATTTTTCTGCCGCCAGGTGCAAACGAAGAAAGCGGCAGACCAGCGCGCAGCCGCATAGCACGGTCTACCGCTTGCGCGCTGAACGTTCCCAAGCCGACAACATGGCGGTCGAAGCAGGCGACAATTTTTCCACCAGCGTCCGCCTTGAGTATGACGTGATCGACAAGCCGAGCGGAAACGCTTGGAGGCGTATCTCGTCGCCGCTTGGTTCGACGCGCGCGCAAGCCGTAGACGACTTTCAGGTGCGAGGGTGCAATGGATTGAGCTCGTCTTCCGACAGCGGCCGGTCGCGCAATCCGAGCTTTACTGGAACATCGTAAAGCCGGCCTGGCGCGAAGCGGCGATAGAAATGCCGCAATCCCGGAACGATTACTCGGACGACTGGGACGCTGATGTCGGCTCGTGTTTGATCGAGCACCAGGAAATCGAGGCTTTTGCGTTTGGCCAGACGCACGCAGCGATTCACCTGTTCGTGTGTACCGAGACGGCCGAACTTCGCGCCAAGCTTCGGCGTGGCGTTATGTTTGTGAGACGGCTTTAAAAACGGATGATCCCGCAATCGCAAGGAACCGCCGCCACCGACGCTTGATGTTTCGGTCTTCCGGCCGCCCAGGAGGCCGATCGACAGGAACTGGTTTAATTCCGTCAAGGCCCGCAACATCGCAATGCGTGCATCGAAGTGCGCACCCGAACCGAACTCAATATTTTCCCGGCCGTTTTCCATCCAGTGCGTGACCGCGACGAAACTCGGGATTTCGAGATCGCTGGTGACGTCGAGAACCCAAAGCCTGCGCCCGATTTCGGTAAACTGATTTTGCAGATCGCGAATGTAACCATCGTCGAACAGAACGAGGTCCACCTCCGGCCGCTGCAATCGATTGTACCACCAGATTGCGTAGGCATCGCGTTCTACCAGCTCGAGGAAGCCCTGGACGATGGCCTCCTCGAGCGTATTGCCGGCCGCACAGCCGTTGGAATCCGCCAGATACGCGGCTGGGCCCCGGTAAAAGAAATAAAGCAGGCTGGTCGGAAGGAATTTGAAACGCTTGTCGCGCAAAGACCAAACTGGCGACCATTCGATTTCTGTAGCCCGATCGAACGGGGTTGGAATGTCTGTGTGGTTCGCGCCGGTCGCTGCCTGGGCACGCCGGTATTGCGCGTCGCTGAAAAGCAGGACTTTGTTCGGAGGGATCGCAGCGCCTGGCGGAAACTCGGTGAACCGGCGCATCACTCTGATCTCGTCGCCCTGAAAAACACCAGAATAACGCTCGATCGCTTCCATGAGCGCGCTGGCTTCGCCCTGCTCGGCAGTGCTGCCCTTGCCAAAGCTGCCGCGGCTCAAACCGGCCCGCAGTTCATCGATCGTCGCGGCGGGCGCAGAAAAATTGTGCGTGGCGTAATAGTTGGTGTTAAGCGGCAAATCGGCTTCGATCCGCTCGAGGCGCGAGACCACGCCGGTGAGCGGACTAACGTGCTTGCGGAAACGAGCGGTCGTTACTCGCGGTGAGACGGTCCGATATCCGCCGCTCGTCATCAGTAGCTTCTTGCCCGGTCCAAGCTCGATC
>JBAUGC010000469.1:0-24836 GCA_049679485.1 Xanthobacteraceae bacterium | reverse complement strand
GATCACAGGCTTGCGCCGGAGGATGCCGCCGCCAGCGTCTGCGCGCCGGCGGGCTGGCCGTCGCTCGCCGAGGCCGCGCAATCGGCACGCGGGGTGGCGATCTAGCCGGGTGGGCAGCACCGCGAAGCTGTCTCCGATTTTGCCGATGCTCGTTATGAGCAAGATAGCAACCGAGCGCGGCAAATGGCAGCAGCCGTCACACCTTGAGAGTCCAGCGCCTTGGCCCCTCGGAGATCGGCAGAACGCTCGAGACCGGCCCGGCCGTCCGTCTACCGCGTTCTGGTTTCCTAATCCCGGCGCCCAACCATCAGGAAGCCGCCGTCAACCCCGGTTCGCCGCGGCCTCCACGAAGGCGCTGCTCGTCTACTGGTCTTTGCCGGCCGGAGGCGAGCCCTCGGCAGGTGGCGGAGCCGCCATTGCCCCTCCGGCACGTTTCGTTTTCGCCTGGTCAAGAGACGCCAGGCAATCAGGTGAGATTTGGACGTGATACGCTCTCAAACACATCCTGACCTCTTTGCCCTTCAGACCCGGGCAGAATTTTTGCATATCCGGACCACAAGCAACGCGCATTGGGGGTGGGGGCGCAGAGGATTGGGCGTGCGCTGCGGCCGCGACACAGATTGCGGCGCCTATAAAAGCGAATTGGCACGAACGATATTTCATATGATGTCCTCCTGGCCGCCCCTCTCGTATGGCGGCACTTAAGCGGAAATTCGGCGTTGCGCTACAATTGGGCACCGGGCTCGGGCATCCAGGGGCTCCGCACTGACTTTTGGTCACCTTAGTGTCGCACGATCACAGCGCGTAACAATTCTTTCAATTGCGTGAGCATGGCGAATCCTTCGGTTAGCGCAAACCATAGGTCGCCGTGGTTTGGAAAAGAATGTTTTAACGGCGTTGGTGGAGCGGATCGGCGTTGGCGGCAACCGAAAAAGAAAAAGCCCCGACGCTGGAAGGGTCCGCCGGGGCCGTGGCCGCCCGGACGGCGGTGCTTTCCGTGATCACCGGTAGTGGCAAGTGGGTCGAGATCGCGACCCATGCCGATCCGCTCTACCAGCACCTGATCATCACCGCTGAGCGCAAATTTTGGCGGTGTGTTGAGAATGGTGAGCCCCCCGCCCTGTTCGGAATCGAACCGCCCAAGCCGCGCATCGAGGCCGTGCGCATTGTCGATATGAGTTCGTCGAATGCTTGGGCGGAATTCGCCGCCGTCTTCTCGCGGACGCGGTCGGCGAACTTCGAACACGAACAATCCAAGGCAGATCTGAAGGGCCTGATGCCGGAAGACGCACAGCAGGCCATCGGCCATGGCGTTCGAGCAAAGCGCTCAAAGTCAGGAGCGATCAGTTTTGATCTCCTCAAAGTGGAGGATGGACATGCAGCGGTCTAGCAGGTCAATCGGCAGCCTGGCGGCCGCTCTCGCCAAAGCCCAAGGTGAACTTACCAATCCAGAGAAGTCGCTGGTCGGTACCATTCCTGCGAATGGCCGTGGCGGGGCCGAAAGAATGTTTCGGTATGCGTCGCTGTCGAGCGGGCTCGACATCGTTCGCAAGGTGCTCGGTCAACACGAAATCGCAACGATGCAGACGACCGCGGTTGATGAGGCTGCCGGCATCGTCAATCTGACGACTGTGCTGGCACACGCCTCTGGGGAATGGATCGCCTCCGACTGGCCGGTCTGCGCCGTCAGCGAGACGGCAAGCCGGCAGCGGATGGGAGCCGCACTGACCTACGCCCGGCGTTACGCACTCTTTACCCTTGTTGCTATTGCCGGTGAGGACGACCTTGATGCACCTGATCTGACGACGCCGCCGCGGAAGGAGCCGGCGCGAGAGACTCCAAATGCCAATGGCAATGGCGATCTGAACGGCGGCCACCATCGCTGCTCGCCCCGACCAGCTTCTCGCCGCGATGCCAAGATCCAAGCACCCAAGGAAATCTTAGGAGCCGAAGAATCGGCGGTATTGCGCGATCGACTTGTTGCCGAACTCGGTGACCTCATTTCCGGCGACGACGCGGCGCTGTGGGCGCACCGGTCGCTCGTCGAGAAGAACAAATTGACTGCAGCCGACTCCCACCAAGTGGAGGAAGCCTTTCAGACGCGCCTAGCGACCCTGGGGATCGCGAATGTGTCACACACAGGCGCGGTGCAATCAGCAAGGCCGCGGACTAGGACGCCAAAGAGACAGACGCCGTCAAGGGGCATAGACAAAAGCGTACTAACGCTGCCGGAACCGCGGCGGATTCGTGACTGCAAGCACGTCAAATTTGTCGCCACCCATCCTTGTGTGATCTGCGGCCGGCGACCTTCGGACGCTCACCACCTCCGTTTGGTGCAAAGCCGGGCAGTTGGGCGGAAGGTCAGCGACGAGTTCACGGTTCCTCTGTGCCGGGGTCATCATCGCGAGGTTCACCGCTGCGGTGATGAAGCCGGATGGTGGCAGAAGGCCGGAATTGATCCGACGATTGCCGCTCGCATCCTGTGGCTGGACACCGACCCTCTGCTCAGACAACACGAGGCGGCGGGCGTCAACAGCGTGGCCGATATCGGCAAACGAGATTCAAATATCTGTAGGGTCGAGGGCTGACGCGCCGATTTAGGTCGATGTTTGTGTTCCCTGTTGGCTCGCCCTTTCGTGTGACTTTTGATTTTGCAACCGATTATTCGATCACCCCATTAGCGAGCCGCCGGTACGGCGCCGTTAGGCTCAGCCGTCGCGATCGCGTTCGTCATTGCCGGGTTTGGCCTTTCCGGATTTACCGTCGCGCGTTAGCGCCGAGATATCTTTAGCATCGCGCAGCACGTCGGTCATGCGGCCGAGGCTGCCACCCTCGATGCCCATCTCTTTCATGAGATTGTCGATCATGGGTGCCTGGACCCGATAGCGCAGGGCTGAATCGATCACCTCATCAGTGACGTTGCGGCCAGAATTTCCGCCATTGACTCCGTCCACATGGAGGATTTTGATCCCTTCGATCTTCTCCAGGGGCCTGACGCTTTCGCGCACAATCCCTTCGATGCGCTCCAGCAACTTTTCTCGCAGCCGGCCGGCGCGCGCCGGCTCGCTGAGAATGTTCTCTGCTTCGTTGAGCTGCCGCGCGCCGGCCGCATCGACCTCGTAGCGCTCAGCGGCCGCCAGCGCGCCGATTTTCTCTGCCTCTGCGGCTGCTTCAGCGGCGATCTTTTGCGCCTCCGCAAAACTCCTTGCGGCTCGCATTTCGGCTTCAGCCTTGGCGGTAACCCGCAATGCTTCGCGTTCCGCGTCACGCTGCGCCGCGATCATCTCCGTGAGCTTGCGCCGCTCCGCGATTTCCCTCTCGCGGGCGGTGATTGCCTGTTCTTCGGCCTGGATGACCTTGACCCGCACGGCCTCAGACGCGGCGATTGCGGCCGAGCGCTCGGTGGCTTTCTTGGCCAGTTCAACAGCCTTGACCATCTCGGCCATCTCCACCAGCTTGTCTCGCTCAGTCGCCAGCATCCGCACGTCGCGATCCTTAGCGATCCGCGCCTCTTCGATGCCGCGCTCCGTGGCAATGCGCGCTCGCTCCACTTCTTCGGCGGCAGCGATCTCAGCTTCTTCGAAGGCTTGGCGTTTGGCGATCTGTAGGCCTTCTATATGCCGCTCGCGCTCGAGGCGTATCTGGTCAAGTGAGCGATCCTGGGCAATCCGCTCAGCCTCGGTTGCCTGGTTCTCGACAATCTCGGCGCGGCTTTTCTCCGCCTGCGCCTTGATCACAGCGAGCGTTTTTTCGGAAAGCGCGATCTGCCGGTCGAGCTCCAGAATTTCGAGCGCCTTCTGCCGGGCAATCTCCAATTCGCGCTGTTCGCGGTCGCGTCCGATCCGGGCCGTCTCCAATTGCAATTCAAGGTTGATTTGTTCGCGCTCGGTTTGTTCGCGGGTCTTGAGCTCGGCTTCGTCCAAAGCGCGCCGACGCGCTATCTCGCGCCGCTGGGTCTCCTCCTCGCCCTTGATGCGTTCCTGGCTGATCGCGAGCTGTTGCCCCAGCCGCGCCTTCTCAACCGCCTGCCGCGAAAAGAGCTGCGCCTCCTCCGCTTCCTGTTCGCGCAGCGCTCGCTCTTTGGCGAGTTCGGCCCGCTGCATCGCCCGTCGAAACTCGACCTCGCGTTCCTGCTCCAGCCGCGCGTATTCGGTCTCGCGGTCGATTTCAAAAACTTTCCTTTGTGCGTCGAGATTCTGGTTGCGGATATCGACCAGCGTGCGCTGTTCAATTTCGTTGCGCATCTTGCGCCGCGTCTCAATCGATTCGGTGAGCTGGGTAAGGCCTTCGGCGTCAAAAGCATTCGACGGATCGAAAAATTCCAAGCTCGTCTGATCGAGATCGACGATAGCGACGTTCTCCAGCTCCAAACCGTTCGTGGTGAGCGCCTCGGCGGCGAGGTCGCGGACTTGATTTGCGTAATCGCGGCGCCGCTCGTGCATCTCCTCAAGCGTCATTTGCGCGGCAACCATACGCATCGAAGAGGCAAATTTTCCTTCCAACAGGCTGCGGATGCCGTCCTCCTGCAATGTACGGCGGCCCAAAGTCTGCGCCGCGGCCGCAACTGCCGTCTTGGAAGCGCCGACACGAACAAAGAATTCGGCGATGATGTCGACTCGCATCCGGTTCCGGGTGATTAGCGCGCCTTTATCGCGGCGCGTCACCTCGATACGTAGGACATTCATGTTGACAGGGGTGATCTCGTGCAGCACTGGGATGACGAAGGCCCCGCCGTTTACAACAACCTTTTCACCAAGGAACCCGGTACGGACGAACGCTGTCTCCTTGGTGGAGCGGCGATAAAGCCAGCGCATAATGTATACGAGGATGACAATCGCGATCGCGATGCCGATCAACCAAAGCAACACTTCCCCAAGCGTGTTCGCACTCATTTCACTCTCCGCTCATTCATTCGGGCGCTTGCAGCCGCCCGATTTGAACCTTCGCAACTCTGGTCTGTTTTAAGCTTGCGGCATTCAGGCCCGTTTGCTGACCGGTGGCGAGAGAGAATCTAACGCCTCGATTACCGCATCGACAAAGGCGGTATCGTTGATGTTTGCTCTCACCCGCTCAACGCTGCGTTTGCCGCTTGATCGCACGTTTTTTTCGATCGCCTCGAACAACGCCGCGTCCGCGTCCGGATCATGGAACGCTCCGCCCGGCCTGTCGAGCATCGACACGCCGCCTTCGGGCAGCAGGAAGCGCACCGGCCCCTCCATCAAATTGAGCCTCTGGCCGATCCACTCGCCCACGGCGCGGTTCTCGTCGCGGGTGGTGCGCATCAGCGTTACGTTGGAATTATGAATGACGAACTTACGGTTCTGGAAGCGCGCGGGAACTGAATCACGCGGCCCGAAATTGACCATGTCGAGAGCACCGGTCGAGCCAACATAAGGTAACCCGGTGCGGATTGGTGCGCCAAAACGATCTTGGTCCGCCGGCAAGATGCCGCCGACGAGCATGTCGGCCACTTCGGTGGTGGTGAGGTCTAAAAAGCCGGCGAGCAATCCGGAATCGCCTAGCGCTTCCATCGCACGGCCCCCCACTCCGGTCGCATGAAAGACCAGGCAATCGTAATCGGCTTCGAGCCGCTTGGTAACCGCCTGCACACACGGAGTCGTAACACCGAACATCGTAATGCCGAGAGCCGGCTTGTCGAGTTTACGCTTTGCATCGTAGGCCTCGCGGGTCGGCATCTGCGCAACCATGCCAGCGAGTGCGTGTGCGGCGTTGCCCAGCACCTGCTCGGTAATCGAGTTAAGACCTTGCACGTCTGCGACCGAATGAAACATCACAACGTCGCTTGAACCCACATATTCCCGGACATCACCGGCAGCCACCGTCGAGATCATGACCTTCGGAATGCCGATAGGTAACGCACGCATTCCTGCGGTGGCCAACGTCGTCCCTCCTGAACCGCCCGCCGAGATAACGCCCCCAATCCGGGGCTCGCGCGCGATCCAGCGCGCAAACGCCTCGGCCATTGCCGTCACCGACTCGCCGCGATCGGATGAAAACACCGCCGACGTGCCGCCGGCGTGCATGCTCGCGACTTGCAAAGGCGTCACATCCGCCGTCGATGGTTTGCCGGAGGTTGAAAGATCTACAGTTCGAGTCGGGATGCCGAGCGCTTTCAACCGATCTCGGATGAATTTCAGCTCATGCCCTTTGGTATCAAACGTTCCAACGACGAGTGCGGTGCGGCCAATGCGCTCGGAAAATGGTATCGCAAACATTCTGCGGCCGTTCTGCTCCGGCCCCGAAGCTTCGATCATCGCTTGCCGCAGGCTTGTTGTCGGCATTTTCCAACGATCCGGCAGCAAGTCGCTTGATAGTATCCTTGCCGCTGCCGCGGAGCCTCCGGCCGAGCCGTCACCGCGTTCAACGCGATACACATCCGCCATCAGCGCTTCAACGCTTTCGTCGGCGGCAACCTCCTGCGGTGGAAGGCTGTCTTCTTCTATCCGCCCAACCCCAAGAAGCCTCTGTTGCAACTCGCGGTCAGCGGCGAGCGCACGGGCGTCCATAATGTGGTTGATGCGGCCGTTCACCATAATGGCAACTCGATCGGAGACACCAGTCGCCACGCCTATGTTCTGCTCGACCACCAGGATAGCCATCTCGCCCTCTTGAGCCAGTTGCACCATCATGGCTTCGACTTGCTCCACAATCAGCGGCGCGAGCCCCTCTGTGGGCTCATCCATAATGAGAAGGCGCGGGTTGCCGAGCAGTGCCCGCGAGATCGCGAGCATTTGCTGCTCGCCGCCGGACAATTGCGAGCCGCCGCTTGTGTGCCGTTCATAAAGGCGTGGAAACGTTTGGTACACGCGGTCAACCGTCCACGCTGCATCCGGACTGCCGGTTGCCACCAGGCGCAGGTGTTCGTCGACTGATAGACTTGGCCACACTCGCCGGCCTTGCGGAACGTAGCCGACGCCGTGGCGGTGAATGACATGCGGTTCAAGGCGAGACGTTTCGCGTCCGAGAATGCGGATACTGCCCGAACGGGCCGATTTTAGCCCGGCAATCGTATTGCAGAGCGTGCTCTTGCCCATGCCATTGCGGCCCACGACGGCCAAGACGCCGTGATCGAGCGACAAAGACACGCCTTGAATGGCATGGCTTTCGCCGTAATAGACCTGAAGGTCCGTGATTTCGAGGGCTGGCCGCGCGCTACCCTCAGCCATGACCGCCACCGAGATAAACCTCCTGCACTTCGCGGTCGTCTTCAATTTGCTCCGGGGTACCCTCTTTGAAAAGCCGACCGTTGTGCAGCATCGTGACGAATTCGGTCACACGCAGTGCCACGTCGAGGTCGTGCTCGATAATGATGTAGCCGATATGCTTCGGTAAGGCGTTCAGGATGGTGACGAGATCGCCCCGCTCGGTCGGCGACAGCCCTGCTGCTGGCTCGTCGAACAGTATAAAGCGCGGCGCGCCGGCCAGCGCGAGCGCGATTTCGAGTTGCCGCTGTTGACCATGGCTCAGCGTTGCGACCAGCCTATCCCGCATCGTTTCCAGATGAACTGCATGAAGAATCGATTCCGCTTGCATCATCGTGCGGTCATCGGCTCGTGGCCGTGTAAGTGCGAAACGTCCGCGAGAGACGCCGCGGCAAGCAAGATAAACAGAATCGCGGACGGTCAGGCCCCCGAAAAGTTGCGATATCTGGTAGGTCCGGCGCAGGCCGCGACGAATCCGCTCCTGCACCGGCAGTGTCGTAATGTCCTCGTTAAAAAAACGGATGCGCCCAGCCGACGGCATGAAGTCGCCGGTGATGGCGTTGAACAAAGTAGTTTTACCGGCGCCGTTTGAGCCGATGACCGCCCGCCGCTCGCTCGCCGCGATCTTCATGCTAATATCGGAAAGTGCCACCAGTGCTCCAAAGTGCCGCGCGACGCCATCAAGCTCGAGTGCGTGCGCCCCCGACTCTTGCAAACGTTCGGCAACCGACACCTCGGCCACTGGTGGCCTCCACTAGAATGCCCGGTCCGTTACGGGCAGCTCGGGTTATCGCGGCCGACTTTGCCCAGCTTGAGGAATTCAGCTTCCGGAATTCCCAGCGTCTGGTTCACCTGCGGAATAACCTTGATCAGCTTGTTGTAAAGCGTGCCATCCGATTTTTGAGTGACTTCGGTGAGAAACTCGTCGGCGATCGCATTTCGATTCTTGTCAAGCGAGACTTTGCCGGTCGGAGTTTCTAGGACCAGGCTTGACAGCGTCGCCCGCAGCTTGCTGCCGCCGTCCGATACGTCGTCGTTGACCTTTTGCAGTCCGGTCAACAACGCCGTCATGTTCACGTAATAGCCGTGGGCGAACAGCGACGGCGACGGGAAGGCATTCGGCAGTTTCTTGTACGCTGCGACAAACTTTTCCCACGCCGCGGTCTTGTCGTCGTCGGCAATTGGGCCCGCAGAAGGCGTGCCAATCACGATGTCGTGGATCTTGCCTTTGGAGCCGAGGATCGTTTGGTCGACGGTGACCGAACCGCCGATCAACGGTGCCTGGCCGCCAGCCTGCTTGTATTGCGTCAGGAAGTTGACCGAGTCGGAGCCGCCGAGGACGACGTAGATTGCGTCGATGTTGTCCGGCATCGCGGCGATAACCGAAGAGAAATCCTTGGTGCCGATCGGAACCCAGAATTTCTTCACTACATGGCCGCCGGCCTTGCAGAACGGAGCCATAAAGCCGAACACCTGCGTGTACGGAAAGGAATAATCCTCCGCCAACGTCGCCACGTGCTTGTAGTGCTTGACGTTGTAGGAGTAGTCGCCGAGACCCGCCATCCATTGCGCGCCGTCGGTCGAGAAGCGGAAGAAATTGGGGGCCGGATCGCGCAACGTCGTATCTTGCGCGGCCGACGTGCCGTTGACGATGGTTACGTCCGGCTTGGTCTTGGCGTAGTCCTTGATCGCCAGGCCTTCGTCGCCCGACAGCGGACCGACCAGGACCTTCACGCCGTCTTGCTCGACCAACTTGCGCACCGCGCGAACCGCGCTGTCCGGCGTACCGTCGGACGAACCTTTGATGACCTCGATCTTCTTGCCACCGACCTTGCCGCCGAAATCGTCGACGGCCATGAGGGCGCCGCGCATGCTGTCGTCGCCGAGTATGGCGAAGGCCCCCTCGAACGTGGCGAGCACACCAATTTTGATAGTGTCTTCGGCCATAGCAACGGACGGGATTATCAATCCCGCGGCCAGACCGAGGCCGAAAAGCGCGCGTCGATGTAGAGTCATTCGATCCTCCCTTGGTTTTACTAAGTTTCTGCGCGAAGTATCGCTCCCCCCGAGAGGAGGGAACGCGCGGAATCCTGCGCAAGCAGGGGCTTGATCCTCCCCCACAGGCCCAGGAGCCCATCCGGCGAGACAAAAACGATCGCCAGAAAGACGAGACCAATCAGCGTATTGTACCGTTCGGCGCCAACGATATCGATTGCGAAGGTCTGGATGAGAACCACAAAGACTGCGCCCAAGAACGGACCTATTGGATGGCGCAGCCCGCCGATCACCGCGATGACCAACACGTTGACGGCTTGGAAGACGCCGACGGTGCCGGGCGATACGCGGCCGTTGAACCAAACGAGAAGCACGCCCGCGAGGCCGGCGATGATGCCGGAGTAGAAATAGGCAACGACCTTGTGAGCGGTGATGTCAAAGCCGACTGCCCGCATACGACGCCCATTGTCGCGAATCGCCTGCAGCGCCAACCCGAAGGTCGAGCGCGAGCAATAGAGCACCGCCGCGTACGCAGCCGAAGCAACGAACAGGCAGAGATAGTAGAAGGGCACGGGATCGCGCCAGTTGATTCCCCAGAAATGCGGCGTGGGAATGCCGGCATAGCCGGAATGACCGTTGAGCAGCCCGTAATTCTGCTGGGCGAAGTAGAAGAAGGCTGCGGCGATCGCCAGCGTAATCATGATGGTGTAGATGCCCTCGGTGCGCACCGATATCGCGCCGATGATCGCCGAGACGGTCGCCGCCAGCAGCACGGCGAAGGGCACAAGCACCCACCACGGCCAGCCGAAGCCGTAAATGTTCATGTTGTTGGTGCCGAAGATCGCGACCGTGTAGGCGGCGACGCCGGCGGTGGTGATCTGCGCCAAGCAGACCATGCCGCCATAACCGGCAAGCAGCATCATCGATAGCGCCAGCAAACCCCAGATGAGCGAATACGCGCCGATCTGGGTCAGGAAGAATTCCGAGGCAATGGCGGGATAAAGGATGAGCGCGGCTGCGAGCGCGATCTGAACGGGTCCCAAGCGAGCCGATACGACGGCAGTTTTGTACGGTTGATCAAGGGCCAAGATCGGAGCGTTGGAGGGCACCGCTCTCCCCATGATGCCTTGGGGGCGGAACGCCAGCGTCACCACCATAATAATGAAGGTTAGAACGATGCCGTAGGTCGGCAAATAGACCAGTCCGATCTGCTCGGCGAGGCCGACCAGCAGCGCGCCGATGGCGGCACCGGTAATGGAGCCCATGCCGCCGACGATGACAACCACGAGAGACGCGAGCAGGTAGCGCACGTCCTCGCCGGGAGCGATTGAGAGCGCGGAGCCGCCGACCACGCCGGCAAAGCCGGCGAGCCCGGCGCCGACCGCGAACACGACGGCGAAGACCAAGTGCACATTGATGCCGGAGGCCGAGAGCATCGAACGATCGTCGACGCCGGCGCGAATCATCGTGCCAATGCGCGTGCGGTTGATCATCAACCACAATCCCACGCCGATGACGATAGCGACGGCAAGTACGACCAAGCGGTAGAACGGATAGGTCATTATCACGGCAGTGCCGTTCGAGCGGACCGTGGTGATGATGGGCAGCTTCACTGCGCCGTCGAGCCATGACGGAATGCCGATCTGGTAGGTGATGCCGGTCCAGGTCGCCAGCATTAGATCCGCGGCGACGATCGATATGCCAAGGGTCACGAGGGTCTGGCGCAGCTCATCGCCCTCGAGATGCCGAAAGATGAAGACCTGCATCAGCAATCCAACGACGGCCATCGCCGCGGTGCCCGCTCCCACGCCGAGAAGCCAGATGCCCGTTCGCTGCGCGACCTCGTAGCCAATGTAGGCGCCGAGCAAATATAACGAGCCGTGCGCCAGGTTCACATTACGCATCAATCCGAAAACGAGTGTGAAGCCGCTGGCAACCAGGAAATAAAGACCGGCCAGCGTTACGCCGTTGAAAATCGAATTAATAAAGGCCTTTTTCGAAATGAGAATTGCGTCAAGCCAATTGGGCCAGATGGCGAAGAACAACCAGGCCACCAGAGCGGCAGCGAGAGCCCAAACAAGGGCCCACGCCTGCCGTCCGGTCAATACCGGCGCTGCTTGTTCGACTATGCTCATGCAGTCATTCGCAGGCGCTGCTGATTCATCCGCGGCGCCTTGTGGAACTTGCCGTCCTTCATGATGGCTAGGATGCGGGTCTTGTCCTGCAGGATCCGGACGTCGGCAAGCGGGTCGCCATCGACCAGGAGCAGATCCGCCAGATAGCCTTCCCGCAGCATCCCGAGTTCGTTCGCCATGCCCATGATCTCGCCGCCGTATTTCGTTGCAGCTTGAATCGCTTCCATCGGCGTGAAGCCAAGCATTTCGACGAAGGTCTGGAGGTCCTTGGCATTAGTGCCTTGCGGCGTCCAAGCGAAGCCATAGTCGCCGCCGATGCAGATACGAATGCCGCGCCGATGCATCTTCTTCATGGTCTCGACGCACATTTCGAGCTCGCGCTCGTAAAGCATTGCCACATTAGAGCCCGGCTTAATGCCCCAGGGCTCGGCGTGGCGTGCCGTGTTGATGAGCCAGGCGATGCCGGGGGCAACGAAGTGCTGGTCTTTGTGCGCCTCGAGCAAGTCCAGCGCCTCTTCGTCGGCGAACGACGCATGGTAGATGTTCTGGATGCCGTGACGGACGCACTGTTTGACGGATCCGGACGAGCGGGCATGAGCGGAAAGCACCTTGTTCCGACACTTCGCTTCTTTAGCCGCCATGGCCACTTCTTCGTCGGACATCGGCGTTTCTTCAGCGCCCATGCCCGTGATCTCCTCTCCTGAGAGATTGAGCTTAATGGAATCGACGCCGTATTTGATGAGCTGACGCACCGTGCGGCGCACTTCCTCCGGCCCCGATACAACAATCCCAAGGTTAAGACCCTCGTGCGGAATATGGGAAGGCGCGGAGTCGCCGAGACCTCCCACCGTCGTGATCTCGGGACCCGCAGCAAGATAGCGCGGTCCGGGGAAGCGCCCCTCGTTGATGAACCGCTTGGCGACGACGTCGAGCCGCGGTTTTGCCGCTGCCGCGCCCCTCCCCGCCGTGAAGCCGGCATCAAGCACCAGTTTCGCCATCTCCATTGTGACCAGCATATGTTCTTCCAATTCCATCATCTGAATGGGGTCGATGCCCGGCGCGTTGTTCCAAGACAGATGCAGGTGCGCGTCGATCATTCCGGGCATCAGGGTCGCGCCCATGCCATCGATGACCGTCGCCCCACCATGCGTTGCATTGGTGGGACTGAGCCGCGAGGACCCGCGGGTCACTTGCTTGATGCGATTGCCCTGGACGAGCACCTCGCCGGTGTAGGGGTATTCACCGGTCCCATCGAGGACGCGCACATTTGTAAAATGGATTGGTCCGGTGGTGTTGCCATTCCAGCCATTCGCCTCGTAAGCCATGATAGTTCCTCCTTTCGCGGCGCTCCAAAAGCCGCGCTCGATCTGTTAGATCGGAACTCCGCGTAGGAATTCCGATAGCAATTTGCCGCACTCCTTCGATTTTTCGATCGGCGTCCAATGGCCGCAGCGATGTAGGATGATCGTTTTGGCGCCACCAATCTTTTCCGCGAGTTCGCGAGCTATACTGGCCGGTCCCACCGGATCCTCATCGCCAGTGATGATCAGCGTTGGACAGTCGATAAGCCGGTGATCGGCTTTCTCTGCTTGCGCCAGCCCCTCGCACGAACGCGCGAAGCCTTCTGCGTCCTGCCGCATGTGACTCTCGCGGACGAAAGCGACGACCACTGGGTTCTCGTTTGTGGTCGCGCTCGAAAGCGCCGAGCGAGTCAACTGGTCGGCAACCGCACTCATGCCTTCGTTGCGCGCCGTCGCCGCGCGCTCGCGCAGCCGCTCGCGTGCGGTCTCTTGCGGTTCAAGAATTGGTCCAAAGAGCGTGAGGCTGGCGACCCGGTCCGAATGGCGGGCGGCGATGTGCTGGGCAATCAGGGTGCCGAATGAATGACCGACGACATGCGCGCGGCTAACGCCGAGATGAGTCGTGGCGTCCTCGACCGCGTCGACCAACAATCCTACAGTGATTTGTTGCGAAGGTGTTGGCGATCGTCCGGCTCCCGGCAAATCGGGGCGTATAATGCGAAAACCATCGAGCTGCGCCAACAGCGGCTGAAAGCTGTTTGAGGTGCCACCTAACCCATGCAGCATCAGTATCGGCGGTCCTTCTCCTTCCGACTCTACCGTCATCCCGGCAAAACGGATGGACGTCATGCAGAGCGCTCCACGATCTGATTTTCAAGAATACCGATCCCGCCGATTTCGATCCGCACGACGTCGCCACCTTTCAAATACTTCGGCGGGTCGAAGCCGATGCCAACGCCAGCGGGCGTTCCGGTAGCGATCACGTCGCCGGGCTGCAGCGTAATACCGGCCGATAAAGTCTCGATGATGCTCGGAATGTCAAAGATCAATAGCCCGGTATTGGAACTCTGCCGCAGCTCGCCGTTGACATGGCAAGTGATCGGAGTGTTTCCGATGTCGATCTCGTCGCGCGTAACGGCGATCGGACCCATCGGACAGAATGTGTCCTGGGATTTGCCGATGAGCCATTGGCTATACCGCGCCTGCAGGTCACGTGCGGTCACGTCATTGATGATGGTGTAGCCCCAGACGTAATCGAATGCGTCTCTGGCTTTGATGCCACGGCCGGCTTTGCCGATGATTACCGCCAATTCGGCTTCGTAATCGACTGCCGGCGAGACTTTTCGATCGATGACGATGGGGTGGCCGCACGAGACGACCGATTCCGGCACCTTGGAGAAGATGATCGGACTGCCGGGCACTGCGCCGTTAGCGCTACTGGTGTCAAAGCCGCTACGAGCGAATTCGTGGGCGTGATCGTGATAATTCTTGCCAACACAAAAGATGTTTCGCCGCGGCGTCGGAATGGGAGCTTCGAGCGCAACTTGCGAAAGTGGAATTGGCGAAAGCGCAGCTGGCAGATCCGGGCCTGCTCGCCCAATCAGAGCGAGGATGCCGTCATGCGCCTCTGAGATCGACAGATCGAACGGAGCAATCGATGTTCCGTCGCTGGTGACCTGCCCTACGCGACGCTCGCCGGCAACGGAAACCGTTGCTAATTTCATTCGCTCCCCAATCTGGACCAATTTTTTTATTGCGACCGATTATCGATCTTTTGCTGACCATTGCAAGTGTGGTGTAACTCCTGCAAAAATCCGAGTTGCCGGACGCTCAGTGGAGGCTATAATTGGTCCATTATCGGTCCACAATAGGAATTGGTCTTGCCCAAGGTGGTTGCAGTCGAAATTGAAGGCTCCTTGCGCAAACGTATTGCCGCCGGCGAGTGGGCCCCGACCGGCAGGCTTCCAGCTGAGCGCGAACTCGCTGCGGAATATGGTGTCGCGCGAAATACCGTGCGGAGGGCGGTCGAGGCAATTGCGCACGATGGAACCGTCGAACGCCACGTCGGCCGCGGCACCTTTGTTAACGGCGGAGCAACCGAACTTGCCGACATTGTGCAGCGGGTGACTGGCGTTTCCCCAGCCGATCTGATGGCGGCGCGCCTGATTGTCGAGCCGCAGGCGGCGGCCATTGCCGCGAAGAACGCCAGCTCTTCCGATCTTCTAGCAATCGCGGAAGCACATCAACGCGCCAGTGACGCGCACCAAAACGACCAGTTCGAGCATTGGGACACGCAATTTCACCAACGGATATTTGCTGCCACGCGTAACGAGCTGCTCGTCAGCGTCCACGATATCCTGCAGGTGATCCGAAGCCGCAACGCCTGGATCGAACTGAAGCGCAAGGCCTTTTCGGAAAATCGCCGCCGCGATTATTGCATGCATCATGGGGAGATCCTGGCCGCACTCGGGAACCGAGATGCGGAAGGGGCCGCCCAAGCCATGCGCCTGCATATCGAAACAATAGAAATAACGCTTTTCGGACGGTGATAGAAGGCTCGGTGGTCGCCGTGCTTACCGCCGCGCATCGAATTAGAAGCCACCGCAGAATGGTCTGCGATGGCTTTTGCTTCTTATGACGTCGGATGCCCCTGGATAGCGGACGTTGAAAGGGCCTACTTCTTCATCTTGAGAGCACTGCCGTCGAAGGTGGTGACCATCGCTTGCATGAACCCATCCTTCGTGATGTAGGCATCAGAGCCTCTGTATGGCTCCGCCAAGAACGGCGCCGTGGCAACCCATTGGGTCGCGAGCGTGTCCCCGATCGTTACACTGTTCTCGGCCGAGAAGTGGATCCCAATCAGGCCGCCGTCTTTAGGATCTTTGCAGAATCCAGCGAAAAGATTGCCGATCGCCACACGCCCTTTCACAATCGTCCCGTTTGGAAGATTGATTTGGGCGTCATCAGGATACTGAGCGAGTAACCGATTCCAGTCGCATTTGTTTAGTGCGGCGAGGTGCTCATCCAAAACCGCCTGCGCGGTGGGTTGTTTCTTCAGATCAGGCAGTTTCATTTCGGCCCGCGCTGCAAATGCTCCGCCTATCACTGCGAGCGTGACGACGATTGGCAGAACGATCTTCATGTTTTCCTCCCTTTTAACTTTTTTGACTGATGAACCAAATGCGCTTCAAAGGTCCACAATGCTGAGCCTATTCTCTGGCCGAGAACCCTGGCAAGCAATTTAAAGTGACGCCGATCGCCTCGCATAACACGAGATTTGGTGCGGTGGTCTTGCTCCACTTCGTTTATGCGGCCTAAGCCTCTGTCTAAGCTGACCGATTTCACGGAACGCCTGATCGATGTTCGCGCCAGAAACATCTTGGGTTCGGCCTCCTACTGAAATGTGGTGTGCCGCGTGTCCGCGGCCGCAGTGGCGGACAGTTCGAGTTCACGCTCGCAGCGATCCCACCGAAAACCTGAGATGACTGGCACAGCGACTTCCGGTTTGGGTCCAAAATGCGACCTTGCGTGATGTCTGTATCACTTCCGTTATGACCTCGACTTCGGACATTCGTCGTTCGGCTGGACGGTTTACCCGCGAAGCCATCGAGCAACGCCGGCAGCTGCGGAACTTGTTGCGGCAATCGCGGATGCTGGTTTCAGACCATCGAAGTAATCGGCGATCAACTGCACCGCAGGCGCCGACTGGCTCGAAGCCTAAGCATTTCGCAATGAGCGGCCGTCACGGGCATTCGGCCGCTCATCGCCACGATGAAGGCCTAGCCAACCCAACACAAAGCTCCCTTAACGCCGCCCGATCGTGATGCTTCGACACTTCCGTCAAAGTGTTTTGACACAACCAAGACCTATTGCGCCAACGACCGTGCCACGACGACGATGAGTGAGCGTGACTTGGACGCAACAGCGGTCAAGTATTTTTTCCGAATCAGTCAATTAGCCCAGCTTTTCGGCAAATTGCCTCGGCAAATGCCGCTTTATGAATCGCGAGCGCAATATTCCAGATTGCAAGTTAGGCAGTCCGAAGTGTCCAATACTGGCTAGGCTATGCTGATTCGCGATTCGGATGCTAAGCGCTCCGATGCAGCAGCGTCGCGATTTCAGCCACGGGCAGCGCATAGGGGAAGCCGCATGTACAACGATTCTCTGTTCAACACGTTCGCGCGCAGCTTCGAGGCGCGATCCGACGTAGATATGCCGATGGCAGAGTATCTGGAGTCGTGTCGGGGCGACCCGATGCGATACGCTAACGCAGCAGAGCGTTTGCTAGCAGCGATCGGCGAACCCCAAATGATAGACACGGCCAAGGACCCCCGCCTTGGCCGTATTTTTTTGAACAGAACGCTACGGATCTATCCAGCCTTCGCGGGGTTTCACGGCATGGAAGAAGCGATCGAGCGGATCGTCGCCTTCTTCCGGCATGCCGCTCAGGGTCTCGAAGAGCGCAAACAGATTCTCTATCTGCTTGGACCGGTAGGCGGCGGCAAATCATCGCTTGCCGAGCGGCTCAAGTCGCTGATGGAAGTTCATCCGATTTACGTCCTGAAGGCCAATGAAGAACTCAGCCCGGTCTACGAAAGTCCGCTGAATCTGTTCGATCCGGAATCGCTCGGCCCGGTCATCGAGGAGAAATACGGCATCCCGCGGCGATGCTTGAGCGGGCTCATGAGTCCGTGGTGCTACAAGCGCCTGCAGGCCTTCGGTGGTGATATTTCGCGGTTCCGCGTCGCCAAGATCCAGCCGTCGCGGCTGCGCCAGATCGCCATCGCCAAGACCGAGCCCGGGGATGAAAACAACCAGGATATCTCCTCGCTGGTTGGCAAAGTCGATATCCGTAAGCTCGAAATATTCGCGCAGAACGATCCGGACGCTTACAGCTATTCGGGCGGCCTGAACCACGCCAATCAGGGCCTTCTCGAATTCGTCGAGATGTTCAAGGCGCCGATCAAGATGTTGCATCCATTGCTGACGGCGACCCAGGAGGGCAATTACATTGGCACCGAGAATATCGGCGCTATCCCGTTCGCCGGAATCATTCTGGCGCATTCCAACGAAGCCGAATGGCAAAGCTTCAAAGCTAACAAAAACAATGAAGCATTCATCGATCGCATTTGCGTGATCAAGGTGCCCTACTGCCTGCGGGTGACCGAGGAGCAGAAGATCTACGAAAAGCTCATTCAGGGGTCCGGCCTCGCCAACGCACCCTGTGCGCCGTCGACGCTCGAGACGCTCGCTCGTTTTTGCGTAACGTCGCGTCTACGTAAACATGAGAACTCGACGCTGTACGCTAAGATGAGGGTATATGACGGCGAGAGCTTAAAAGAAACTGACCCCAGGGCCCGCAGCGTCCAGGAATACAAGGACGCCGCCGGTGTCGACGAAGGCATGGACGGCGTTTCGACCCGCTTCGCGTTCAAGGTCCTCGCCGCGACATTCAATCACGACACAGCCGAGATCGGCGCCGATCCGGTCCACCTGATGTATGCGCTCGAACAGTCCATTCGCCGCGAACAGTTTTCCGAGGAGCTCGAGAAGCGCTATCTCGAATTCATCAAGGCCGAGCTCGTGCCGCGTTATGCCGAGTTCATCGGCCATGAGATTCAGAAAGCCTATCTCGAATCCTATTCCGACTATGGGCAAAATCTGTTCGATCGCTACGTTGATTATGCCGATGCCTGGATCGAGGATCAGGATTTCAAGGATCCTGACACCGGCCAACTGCTGGATCGCGAGCTTCTCAATCAAGAGCTGACCAAGGTCGAGAAGCCTGCAGGGATCGCAAATCCCAAGGACTTCCGGAACGAGGTTGTAAAATTCTCTTTGCGCGCGCGCGCCCAGAACATGGGGAAAAATCCGGCTTGGACCAGCTACGAGAAAGTTCGCGAAGTCATCGAAAAACGCATCTTCTCGCAAGTAGAGGATCTGCTTCCGGTTATATCGTTCGGCTCGAAGAAGGACGGCGAAACTGAGAAGAAACACGGAGAGTTCGTCAAACGGATGGTCGACCGGGGCTATACCGAACGCCAGGTCCGGCGCTTGGTCGAATGGTACATGCGCGTGAAGCAGGCCGGTTAAGTGGAAAAGTTGCAGTGGCAATGCACATTGTTGATCGAAGGCTGAACCCAAATGGCAAGAGCCTCGAAAATCGGCAGCGCTTCTTGCGTCGGGCGAAGGCGCTGGTTCAGGGCGCCGTCAAGAAGTCTTCTCAGGACCGAGACGTCAGGGATGTGTTGGAAGGCGGCGAAATCAGCATTCCGCTCGAGGGAATGCGCGAGCCGCGCTTCCACCGCGGCGACGGCGGAATGCGTGATCTGGTGCTGCCTGGAAATAAGAAGTTCATCGAGGGCGACGTACTGCCCCGGCCGGACGGGGTCAGGGGAGGCCGCCCGTCGGGGGCGGGCGAAGGCGAGTCTGAGGACGCCTTCCGCTTCGTATTGACCGGCGACGAGTTTGTCGACCTATTTCTTGACGATCTCGAACTGCCCGACCTCGCCAGGCGCAAGCTCGCCGAGACGGAAACCGACGGGCTGCGCCGAGCCGGCTACACGACCTCGGGTTCGCCGGCGAATATCTCGGTGAGCCGAACCGTGCGACTTGCGGCGGCGCGGCGCATTAGCTTGCGGCGGCCGCGTTCAGAAATGATCGCAATGCTCGAGGTTGAAATCGCGGAATGCACCGACCCCGAGCGCGCTGCCCAACTTTCCGCCGAACTTGATGCGCTGAAAGCCAAGGTGCGCCGCATCCCGTTCATCGATCCCGTCGATATACGCTACCGGCGCTTCGAGACGGTGCCCAAACCGGTCGCGCAGGCCGTCATGTTTTGCCTCATGGACGTGTCAGGGTCGATGTCTGAGCACATGAAGGACTTGGCGAAGCGTTTCTACATGCTGCTTTACGTGTTTCTGACGCGGCGGTATCGCCGCGTCGAAATCGTATTCATTCGCCACACCGACCGGGCGGAAGAAGTCGACGAAAACACGTTCTTTCACGATCCGGCGTCGGGTGGCACCAAAGTGTCGAGCGCGCTCGAGGCGATGCATGAGATCGCGCTCGCGCGTTTTCGCGCGAGCGACTGGAATATTTATGCCGCGCAAGCATCCGACGGGGACAACGTCTCGTCGGACGGCGCGGCGGTCCGTCAGTTATTGGTCGACAAGATCCTGCCGGGCAGCCAGTTTTTCGCTTATCTGGAAGTCGGCGAGTCAGGCAGTGGCCACGAGGAATCCGAATCCGAACTGTGGAAGCTATATCGGCATTTGCGCGCCGCGGGAGCGCCGTTGTCGATGCGCCGGGTTTCCAATCGCAACGAGATCTTTTCGGTATTCCATGATCTCTTCCATCGCCGGCGCAGTCGGGAGAAAGCTCCATGACATGCCCCGTGACCGGCTCTGAGAGGAACACCACCGGGGCACGGCTCTTCCAGGGCGGGGAATGGGATTTCGCCATCCTGCAGCGCGTCCACGATGCATGTGACGAGATCGCACGATCGGATTTGGGCCTTAGCATTTATCCAAACCAGATCGAAGTGATCACGGCGGAGCAAATGCTGGACGCCTACTCGTCGGTTGGCATGCCGCTATTCTACAAACATTGGTCGTTTGGCAAACATTTCGCCCATCACGAGACGCTCTACCGCAAAGGGCTTAAGGGGCTTGCCTATGAGATCGTGATAAACAGCTCGCCGTGCATTTCTTATCTCATGGAGGAGAACACTGCGACCATCCAGACGCTGGTTATCGCGCATGCCGCGTTCGGCCACAATCATTTCTTCAAGAACAACTACTTGTTTAAACAATGGACCGACGCCGACGGCATCCTTGAATATCTTGATTTCGCCAAGGGTTACGTAGGGCGATGCGAGGAGCGCTATGGTCATCTTGCGGTCGAGCAAACGCTGGATGCCGCGCATGCGCTGATGTCGCACGGGATCGATCGCTATCCGGCCAAAAGGAAAATCGATCTTCGCGCGGAAGAAAGGCGCGCCAATGAACGTCGCGCACACGAGGAGAGCGCCCTCAACGATCTATGGCGGACGATTCCGACAGGCCCGCTCAAAACCGTCGCGGAACTGACCGCCGACCGGCGCCGAGCGCTGCTCGGTTTGCCGCAGGAAAACCTTCTATACTTCCTCGAGAAGTCCGCTCCGCGCCTGCAGCCCTGGCAGCGCGAGCTGCTGCGCATCGTGCGCCACATCGCGCAGTATTTCTACCCGCAGGGCCAAACCAAGGTCATGAACGAGGGCGCCGCCACTTACGTGCACTATCGGATCATGACGAAGCTGCACGAACTGGGCTATCTTTCAGACGGACATTTCCTCGAATTTCTACACTCGCACACCAATGTCGTGTTTCAGCCTGACTTCGACGATCAACGTTTTTCGGGCTTCAACCCCTACGCGCTGGGCTTCGCCATGATGCAGGACATCGAGCGGATCATCGCTCGGCCTGACGCCGAGGACTGTGAATGGTTTCCTGAGATCGCGGGGGCCGACGATGTCATGGCGGTGCTGCGCGACATCTGGGCGAATTATCGCGACGAGAGCTTCATTAGCCAATTCCTTAGTCCGCGTCTAATGCGGCGCATGAGGATGTTTCACCTGCGTGATGATCCCGCCAACAGCACCGGCGTCAAGGTCGAAGCCATTCACAACGAGCGAGGCTACCGTCGCGTGCGCCGCGAATTGGCGCACCAATACGACGTCGGCTTCGTCGATCCGAACATCGAGATCGTGGATGTCGATCTTGCGGGCGACCGGCGCCTGCTGCTGCGTCACGCCGTGGTAAATGGCGCTTTGCTTCACGAAGTGGATGCGAAGCTCGTCCTACAGCACCTCGCCGATCTCTGGAGCTATGACGTGCTGCTGACCGAAGTCGACGCTGCGGACTCTATTCTCAAGCAACACACCGCATCGCCGCGAAAGATGGCTGCCGCGGCCTAACGCGCAGCGTGCCGATCGAGAACTTTGATGCGCGCTTTCGGGAGCAAAGTAGCCCCGATCGTTTAGCGGTCGTACGACAGCAAGCGGCCCTAACTCCGCCGGCGCCGAACAGTTCTGCGCGGATTCACACCGTGGCCGACTTGCAAGGGCACGCGCAGCGGTCAAAAAGCTCCCCGATTACAGCGAGTCCGGATATCTTCTTGCAGTCGAAACCGCGTTCAACAATTGGGAAGTCTTGCAAAACGCTGGTCGATAGGGCTGGCCCAAGGTTCGCTAAACGAAAGCCCCGCACATTGCGGGGCTTGACCATAAGACTTGCTCCTTCAAACTTTCAGGCTCGCGAATCCAGCGACAAGCCAAGGCTGAACGCCTTTTGCCGCGTCGCGCCCTCGGTCCGCTTTAGCGTCCGCGCAATGCTCGCCGCACGTTTCTTCTTTTTTGCCTGTGTCTTCAAGGTGCGGACATCTGCTGTTGTCCACGCGCGACGCTTTGATTTTCTTTTCGCCATTCAGAATAGCTCCCGGTTTTTTGGAACGCTGGCTTTGTAGCTGAAAATTTCTAAAAAGAAAAGCCCAACAATAAGTTCTCATTGCAGAGCATTGGGAAATCCTTTGTCGCCTAAATCGCCATCTTCAAATCTTTGGCCACTCGGAATGCGACTTTTTTGCTTGCTTTGATCTTGATCGTTTCGCCGGTAGCAGGATTGCGGCCAATGCGAGCTGCGCGCTTTCTGACTTGTAGGATTCCGAGGCCCGAGATGCGGACTCGTTCACCCTTCTTAAGATGCTTTGTGATCATGCCGACCAAGTCGCCGAGGATGGCTTCGCCAGCCCGTTTCGTCAGTTGATGCTCCTCGGCCAGAGCCGCCGCAAGATGTTTGATCGTTACCGGACGAGCGGTCTTGGCTGGGGCGGTTGACTTCTTTGCTTCGTCTGACAACGTCATGGTAATTCCCTCCGAAGAGCGCGGAACTGCGCTTCTGAAGAAGAGATATGATTCGATGCCGTAAGGAAAGTGGTTTGACTTCAATTTGGCAGAAGCTTGGCGATGCCCGGAAGGTGCCGACGCTCGCGTGTGCGTGTTCGCGACGAAGCCAGAGTTCCGAGCAATCTGGGGCGCGAACTAGCGGCGGGAATACCGGGTGCACGCTTCGCGGCACTGCCAGGCAGAAATCACGTCCTGCAGGAGCAGGACCCCGGCCTGCCCCGCTTCTTCGAGGCGGTCTCCAACTCTGTCGACCCTTAGGGGAATCGGCAGGTCAAGCCACGTGTCGGTCGCGACCTTCCCAAAAGGTCCGACGTAGCTCCCGCTTGAGAATCTTGCCCGCGCCAGACATCGGCAGGGGGTCGGTGCGTACTTCAACACTATGCGGGCATTTGTATCCGGCAATTCTCTCCTTACAGAAGGCTATGAGATCGTCTGCAGCAACCGTCGTGCCGGCTTTAACGACGACGAAGACATGAACCGCTTCCCCCCAACGGGGGTCGGGGATACCGATCACCGCGCATTGCAGGACGCCCGGATACTGCGCGACGACGTTCTCCACTTCGGTCGAGTAGACGTTTTCGCCGCCGGTAATGATCATGTCCTTAATGCGATCGACGACGTAGACGAAGCCGTCCTCGTCCATATAGCCGCCATCGCCGGTGTGCATCCAACCATTGACAACCGACTTTGCCGTCTCCTCAGGCCGGTTCCAATAGCCCATCATCACGGTGTCACCGCGGACCACGATCTCGCCGACCGTGCCCGGCCCAACCGGCTGGCCGTTGGCGTCAATGATCCTCACCTCGACGCCGAGTGCGGCTCGTCCTCCAGAACGGTGCCGTCCCTTGGCCCGGCCGGCGCCGACGTGCTGCTCCGGCATCAAGAGGGTCGCCACCGGGGAAAGCTCGGTCATACTGTCATCCGGCGTGCAATTTTTTGACCCCCTGAGCCGGGGGATCGGCGTCCAAAATTTGAACGCCGATTGACAGTCTTGAGCCGTTGCACGCTTTTCTTGGACGGCCTCGCGCTCAGATACCACTTGCCGTTCTCTTTGTAACGGTGAGGTCCGAACCAGTATCCGAGGAAGTCGAAGCGTTCTTGCCGAGCATTCTTCAATGAGGTCTTGGCCTCGTTGAGTCTCAGACATCGGTTCCGGGGCCAGGAACCAACATTCCTAACCTCCGCGTGGCGAGATGGCGGCAACCCTAATCGTCAGACACCGAACACACGGTGGCTGTCCCGATAGGGCGAAGCTGCCGGGCCTTCACGGGTAGCTTTTTCTCTATGCTACGGCGCGCCTAGCATCGGGTCCGGGGGAATTATTTTCCTGCTGCGTGCACCGGGCGTCGTTCGTGAGTTCGAGTCGGATACCATCAAGCGAACGCCGAACGTCGACTTCATCGGGAACGAAAGCGAGCTCAGGCGGCAATGTGAACTCGAAGCCGTGGCGGCCGCTGCCCAGGCCTCCTCGCTCGAGGTCTTCGCGATAGCGATTGGCCAAGACCTGGCCGATCAGCTGGCCGCCGGCATAGACGTCAAGACACACCGGTGCCTCGGGATGCTCTGTATTCTGCGCCCAGCCGGCAATGCTGCGCGGGCCGATTAGGTCGCAATGGCCACGCAGACTGCCAATGTGCGGCTCCCCGCCTTTAGGCCGCAGGCCCGCCCGCAGCGCAATGCGCCGGCCGATCGCCTCGACCTCGAAGCCATCGCTCAGCCGAGGCGCACAATATTGCGGATGCCCAATCGCCGCTTCCGGATAGAGCAGCCGATATTCTTGCGCATTGTGGAATAAGGAGCGGCTGTCGTCATCGATAAAGCTTTCCGACAGTGCGCCCTCGGCGATGATTACGTCGTGTGTTTCCAGTTCGATGTGGAAATATTCGACCTTGTCCACGCGCTCGACCTGCACAATGGAGACGCCGTTGACGAGGTCCTTGGCCTCGATCAACACGCCGTCGAGATACATAGCGTGATTGGGCGAAATCCACAGCTCGCGCTTTGGCAAGTCGTCGGCGAGCGCGCCAGCCTTGATGCAAATCGGCAGGATCTCCTTGCGGCCCATGACGAAACGTCCGCCATAACTACGCCGCCCTATCCATTTGATCGGCCGTGCCGCGCCCGAGCCGGTCATCACCATGTCGCCGATCTTGAGAATTTCGACCGGCACTTCCGCTCCACAAATAGTTAGGAGCCGAGTTCCGGAACAAAAGCAGGGGCACACTGTGTGCTCATGTAC
>JBAUGC010000468.1:0-3334 GCA_049679485.1 Xanthobacteraceae bacterium | reverse complement strand
GAGTATTGCTATGATAATCAGAGAATAAAAATCCTCAGGTTTCGATGCAACAGCTTTGACGCACAAGCCACATACACAGGCCGCTTCTTGCTCCGGAGTGGGCTCGACCGGCTTCCGATGGTAATAAATGTTCTGCGCGGCGAAATGTCGGTCGTCGGTCCTTGCTCATATATCGCTCCTCCCTTGCAGTCGTTTGCCAAGCACCTGTCAGGTGCGCTGCGACGCGGCACATTAAGACCGGGGCTTTTCGGCTGGGCCCAGGTTCACTTTCAGGATCGTGATGCCCAGGCAGATATGAGACGGCAGATTGAGGACGATATATTTTACATCGTAAACTGGTCTCTTCTCCTCGACGCAAAAATTATTCTCATGAGCCTATTCTCCAAAGCGTCTTATACGCTCAAGTAGCGTGTTAGGCGTTCGCACACGATACCACGATAGATTGTCGCAATCACGGATTGGCCGCCAGACCAATTTGTGTCTCACAATTTTTTCGCGGCCCTTCGCTGATCGGGCTCCTCTGGTGAAACAAAACAATCCTTTCGATGGACGAGGTCAGCTATGGGTCATTCACGTCGGTTTTGGCCGACGCGGCACCGGCGCGTATTTCCGTTGTTCCCCGAAATCCGACCTAAATTAGCCGCCTGAGAAAGCTCTTTTTAGAAGGCCACCGCTCGATTTGCCTCAACGGCAATGCCGCGTTTCGGTTTGCAATAAAAGGCAGCACTTCCACGCTGGCGGGTGTGCTTACGAATCTCGGGTCACGAATCTCTTCGCGCGCGCCAGTTCTGTCAGCTTGGAGGCTAGTTCTACCTTTTCAAATGCGCCACCAAATCCCTAGCCCTAAGTCTGGAACTTCCCCGGTTATCGGCTCGCCGCATTGCCCGCAGATCACGCCTTCCGACATTTAGCTACCCTTGATCAATCGCGCCCACTCCGGCGGCATGACGATGCCGCTGTCACGACATTTCCAACAGAGCGCCGTCGCCGAGCGACCCAACGCGGCAGCGGAGCGATTGAGATCGGCGTTCGCCTCGGCAAGGATTTTGAGTTTTTCGATATCCTCGGCACTCCAGGTAAAATTGGTGTTCCACCACGGCCGTGGCGCATGCGTTTCCACGATAATTGCCGGAGTCAAATGAGGCTTGGTTGATCTATGTTTCATGGTGGTGGGCAACCGTCATCACCTTCGGCTGCGGTCCCCAAAGTCGCAATACGACGTTGCCAGCGGGCCGCCACTGCTTTTGGCATGGCATCTCCCCACGGGCGACTGACGGTCTTCTGGAGCCGCCGCAACGGCGGCGCACGCACCTTACGGTTTCGGGGTGGCGCGTCCCGGCCCGGTTGCCCGGCTGACCTTTACCGCACTTCCGGGATAATTCTCCTGCGGCATCAATATCGCCAAGTTCTCGGGCCACGTTATCGTCTTCCGGAGTTCCCCGACCGTCTTGGCCGACACTCCAATGTCGGCGTCCGCCTCGACACGCATACTATTGGGCAACCCGCCAAGAGCGAGTTGGAGTCCGGCCGTGCTTTTTGGTTTGTATCGCATTGGGTTCCTCCCACTTGAATTTTTGTTAGTCGGAAACTTACAATATTTCTGCGGTCGTGGCGATTGGCCTGGGGAGGAGTCTAATCCGCATGAACTAATGCGCCTGTTCCCCGCTGCGCCTAAACGAAAACGATTCGCCGTCCTGTTCGAGGACGCTTCCAACCGGAAGCTTATGAGGCATTGACCACGCTTCTAGTTGGCGTCGTTGCCTTCAGTTGCGCTGCTAGTAGTGCCATCCCTCAAGCCAAATTGACTATTAGTAAATCGTCGGAAATGAGTTTCGTGAGGATACCCAAAAATATCATCGTAAAGGATGTTGCCATAGAGATAGATAGCCTTGGAGCTATCATCGATTCCGTTCTTTTCGGAGACGGTTAGGACGCGCGGGATGTACTGTTTATTGTCGCAGGAAACACTTCTCTGATGTGAGCTATGTCCTGTTGAGGAACAGTACTTTGGGGCAGCTTGGAGATGTCCTTCCACCATTCTTGCAAATCAGTTGGATCAACTGGCGTGTTATCTTTTACAACAAAATCACGGACAGCAAGACAGGCCCAAAATCGAAAATGATAGGCAGGAGTTTGCCCGAAGTTTTTGATAATAGCGGTCGCCTTCACCTCGTTCGCATTGGTAATGCCTATGGTAGCCTGAGTAGGCAATATGTACCCTCGCAATTGCCGCTGCTCCGTATCGCGGCCAATAACAGCGGAGCAAATAGCGGCTATGACAGTCCCGACCGTCAACAAAGTATAAATGCTTACGCCTATCCCCGCTGTCCGAGCCCAAAATAATGTCTTGCGATCATGTTGGTTGCGTTCGGTTTGGGTGGCCTCGTATTTTGCATTAAGGGCCTTTATGGCGAGAGCTATGACATGGTGCTCGGCGGCTGGTTCGTCGCCGCCGTTGTTGTCGCGATTGGTACCATCCGGATTATCTTGGGCCATTGTCCGCTTTGTGCTGAGAACGCCGTTGTTTCCTCTGTCTCCGGTGCCTAAGCAACGTGCTGTCGCCGCGCGATCCAATGAAAAAACGTTCGCTCCGGCGCCACTCCAAGCTGCCGACCATAGTAGACGTTCTTATTACCGGACCGAAAAACTCGGCCAGAAGTGTTCCTTTTGCCTCGTCGACCTTAGTATCGCGAGGTCGCCCTTCTCGTTCTGGAAAATCATCACCATAAAAATCGTCGGTCATACAGCCTTACGACTAAACGGGTATGCTGTAGCCCCCTAATCAGCGAACAGCCATCGACAGTCAAGGCGCGCTCTGCACCGTGACCGCGGCTAAGCGGTCCCCTTGCGTGCGGAATTCTTTATCCAGGCGATGATTTTGCGGGAGAACTCCCACGCATCGTCTGGGGCGGGCCTAAGATAGTCCGCTTTGGAGGGATCGCTTCCCATTTTGTTCAAAACGTCCATCGTCCAGTCCGTCTTCTTGCCTACGGGGCTCAAGTGCTTGAGCCACGTTTCGAGTTCGCCCTTACGAACAACGAATAGGTCATACTCATCAAGTGTATCGAAAAGTTGGTTTGCAGCATTCTTCTCCGGCTCGGGAAGCGCATCTACTCCGCCGATCTTCATGTCGATACCTAATTCGTCAAATTTCTTATGTACATCACCCCTCGCCACAGAATAGCTGCTGTGCAGTGTTGGGGGAATTTGCACTGCGTCGAGCCAGCCGGACCAAGTTTTGCCACCGTCCTTAAGAATATCGATATCGACGATAGCAGCAGCGGGCACACCGAATTTCCTGAGGGGCCCGATAATATCCTGTTCCGTCTGTTTG
>JBAUGC010000467.1:0-9390 GCA_049679485.1 Xanthobacteraceae bacterium | reverse complement strand
CTTCAATGCGGCGCTTTCACTGCGCAGCGTAGTCTTGCGGGATATGGCGATCAGTATTTCTTGGCGGTTCGTTGCGAAGGCGGCTGGGCATCTGACGAAATCAGGGAGCAGAGGTTTGCTATCGTGGTTGAATTGCGTCACGAAGCGGAAATTCAGCTCTACGAGCGGTTGCGGATTCGCCTTAGGGCTTAGGTTCGTAATATCTATAAGCAGGCTGGATGGCAGCCCGATTGATGATCCGATAACTTACGACCTCATGACTCACTATGTCGCTATTGTGGAAGATGCCGGAGTGGACAAGGCCATCGGCATCTGGTTTCCCGATCTTCCCGGCTGTTTCTCCGCCGGCGACGATATCGACGATGCGTTGCGCAATGCCCATGAGGCGCTCGCTCTTTATGCCGAAGCGGAGGCGCAGGAGGGCCGCGCTTTGCCGAAGCCTCGCTCTATTTCTGCATTGAAGTCCGACCCGGCCATCCTCCCCGATCTGCGGGATCACATGGTGGCATTGGTCGCGCTGGATAGCCGAGCGGTGCACGCGGCGGAATAGAATGACGAAGAAGCTAAAACCGGCCAAAGCGAAGCTCAGCCTTGCGGACGACATCCGCGCCAGCTTACAGGAGGCGCTGAAATATGCGCGCGGCGAGAAAACTGACGTGATCGTCCATCGCGTCGTACCGAACGCCGCCAACGCGCGCCGAGCACGCATGAAGCTTGGTCTGTTGCCACGCTCGAGAAGGGCGTGAGTTCCTTCCTGCCGCCTTCCAAACCCATCACCCTCTACATCGACGCCGACGCCTGCCCGGTGAAGCAGGAAGTGTATCGCGTCGCCGAGCGTCACGCGCTCAAGGGCGTCGCGCTGAAAGTCTTCGTCGTCAGCAACAGCCCGATCGCCGTGCCGCGCGATCCGCTGATCGAGCGCGTCGTGGTCGGCGGCGGCATGGATGAGGCGGATAACTGGATCGCGGAGCGGGCGCACGCGGGCGACATCGTGATCACCGCGGATGTACCGCTGGCGAGCCGCTGCGTCAAAGCCGGCGCCGAGGTGATCGCGCCGAACGGGCGGGCGTTCACCAAAGACTCGATCGGCATGACGCTGGCGACGCGCAACCTGATGGACTCGCTGCGCAGCGCCGGCGAAATCACCAGCGGCCCGAAGCCGTTTTCGCCCCGCGACCGCTCCAGCTTTCTCTCGGCGCTGGATCAGGCCATCGTGCGGCTGACACGCGCGGGCTTTGGGCAGGCGGCAACCAACCGTTAAGCGTCCGGGAAGGCGTTGCTCCGGCGCCCGGTGTTAGCAACGGTCTCGCACCGCACCATCTGTTATCGTCGCCCGCGGGAGGGAACGCCGTTGAGGAGACTTGCCCCATGATCATCAAGACAACGCTTGCCGGCGTCCTTTTCACCGCTGCCACTTGCATCGTCACGCTGGCCTTTACGTCGAGAGCACAAGCGCAGACGCCGCTGGCGATCACACTGTGCCAGGCCGAGCTGGCGCGGCTTTACCAGCAAATCGGCCGATGCAGCGACGAAACCTGCCGCCACCGGGTGCAAGTCGCCCTGGCGGCGCACTATGGGCGGTGCCAATAGCCGGACCTGCGCGGATGGCGTCACTCTATCATTGACAATGGTCCCCGGTTGTGTTACCAACGAACAGCTCGCTCACTTCAGGGACGTCTACCGGTGACAGCCGTTGGATGGAGCGGGTGCGGTTCCTGCGGGCAGGGCTTGTAACCCCGCTCCCGGGCGGCTCGGGTATCGTTCCCGCCGGCAGTACGACCGGCGCGCCAGGTGCCTGGCTTAAGCGCGATTGACGGCGCGGGTAACGCCCGCATCCTCTTAATCGCGCGAAGCACGGCCTGGGCTGAGTTGTGGCGTTCGCTCGCCGCGACAAGCGCCGCCGCGAAGCGCCGGAAGGCGAGCGGGCTCCGTAACGCCCGCTGCCGCGCAAGCAGACGAGTGGCGCAAATTGCGCACATCTGTTTGCACGTGCGCGGCCAATGGATGGTGCGCCTTTCGGCGCTTCGCCTCCCTTTATTGGTGCGAATCTAAAAGAGTTGCTTCGTTCCTGCTTCGTTGTGATGCAAAACTCGGACGCCGCCGCGCCGCGAGAACGTGATTTTTTTCCGCCCCCGCGATAGCGGGGGAGGGGGACCACACGAAGTGTGGTGGAGGGGGGCGTCGGCGGTGGAGATTTGCTGGCGTCGACGGAAACATCGTGGAGTCTCGCGCCCCTCCCACCGCCTTCGGCGGTCCCCCCTCCCCGCTTTCGCGGGGCGGGATGAACATACGTCAGCGCAGCAACATGAAAATAGCGAGATGAAAGCGGCCCCGGAACCAGTGGCAAGACCCGCGCTTGATGAAACGACAGCAACTCCGTGGAGATCCCGGCATGATCCGCAAGCTGCCCTCCGGCAAATACCGGCTCTATTCACGCAAGATAAATCCGAAGACCGGCCGGCGCCGCAATCTCCGGCACGTTTGCAAGCCGCGCCGCCGCCGAGCGGCAAGAGCGCGCGATGCAATATTTCAAGCGGCATTAGTAGGAAGCGCAGCCGCGTCGGAATGCGCCGCCGCCGTGATGCCGCGCCGGCGTCATCGTCGCGTCAAAGCCATAACGTTAACGTCGTCGTTACGCCGCTTTGGCCGCTGCAGGTATTATATACCGCTTGATTTGAACCAATCGAACACGGGAAACTTAAACAGTTTGGGCGATTACATCCCCATCCGATCAGGTGTCTCAATGCGTTCCGGTGCGTTCAGTCCCGCTATCCTCGCCGCGCTGGCGCTGGCGGTCGTGTTTGCCTCCCCTGCCGCGGCGGCCATTGTCGTCAACATCGACAAAAGCACCCAGAGCATGACCGTCACGGTCGACGGCGCGCCGCGCTACGTCTGGCCGGTGTCGACCGGCAAACCGGGCTACGACACGCCGAACGGCGTCTTCCGGCCCAACCGCATGGACGCCGATCACTTGTCCCAGGAGTGGGACAATGCGCCGATGCCGCACACCATCTTCTTCGATCTGCACGGTCACGCCATTCACGGCTTTCTCAATACCAGTCACATCGGCACCGCCGCGTCGCACGGCTGTGTGCGGCTGGCGCCGCAAAACGCCACCATCCTGTATAACCTGGTTGAAGCCCAGGGCATGAAGGGCACGACGGTCATTGTCAGCGGCCGGACGCCGGCGGGATCGAATCCGGAAGTGGCGCGCCGCGCTGCTGCGGAGCGGCAGGCCGCCGCAGGGCTGCCGATGGAGATCGCGCCCGGCAATGCGCAGCCGGACGTCGATCAACAGCCGGCGCCCTACGGTCAACAGCAGCAGCCGACATTCTTCGGACAACAGCTGTTCGGCGGGCCGCAGCCGGCTCCACCAGCGCCGCAGACCGGATATTATGGCCAGCCGTCGCAACCACCGGCTTATCGCCAACCGCAGCAGTACTACGTGCGGTCCTCCAATGGGCAGCTTTATTACGTACAGCCCGGCTACCAGCAGCAATACGCCCGGCCGTACACACAGTATTGAGGGCGCGGCCGCAGCTGGTCGAGGTACGGTCGTGTTCCGTCACCCTGAGGTGCGAGCGGAGCGAGCCTCGAAGGGCGACGGCCGAGGCGCCCGGGCCGTATCCTTCGAGGGCCGCTTCGCGGCCACCTCAGGATGACGGTGAACAATCATATCGGCTTCTGAAACTTGAGCACGAAATTGTCGACCGGCATGGCCGGCTTGAAGCTGGCAAAGTCACGCGTGTCTTCCGGGTGGCGCCAGAAATTGCCCTCGGCCACGAGGCGAAAGCCGGCCGCCTCGATTTCCTTGCGCAGCGCGCTCTCCTCGATGCGATGCAGCGTCTTGCCGACCGAGGTGCCGTCGCCGTCCTTGGCGAAGTGATCGGCAATCACCAGAACGCCGCCGGGCTTGAGCGCAGCGAACATCTTGCGGTCCATCTCGGCGCGATCGACGGCCATGTAGGTCGTGTCGTGGTAGTAGAACAGGAAGGTGATCAGATCGAGATCGTGCAGGTCGGCCGGGACCGGATCGTCGAACGGCCGCGACAGCAGCGTCACGTTCTTCATCGCCGAATTTTTCATCCGCGCTTCGAAGTTGGTCCTGGCCCGCTCGCTGCCGTCGGCCGGATACTGGGCGTAGACGACACCGTTCGGCGCCACCGCGCGCGCCATCAGCTCGGTCGAGTAGCCGCCGCCGGCGCCCATATCGAGCACCTTCATGCCGGGGCGCGCGCCAGCGAACGTCAAAAACGGCAGCGGATCGCGGCGCTGGTCGGCTTGCCGGTCGGCATCGCTGCGGTCAGGCGCGGCGATGATGGCGGCGTAGTCGGGCGCCGGCTGGGCCAGGGCGCCGCCGACGTTGAACGCCATGAAGCCGGCTATCATGCCGAACAGAATGGCCGATTGAGTGCGTGCACCGTTCCCGATCATTGTCTTCCTCCTGCAACCGCCGCCGTGGATATGCTGTGAAGAACACGATGAGGTCATCGTGGATAACTGACGGACAAACTGTGTGTTGCGTGTGAATGAATAATTTGGCGCTAGCTCAGTTCGAACTTTTGGGGGGAAATTTGCACCGCGACACGCACCGGTCGGCCTGGCGCAGGCATTCGGGCTGATCCGGAAAATATCCGCAGAGCATTTGACAGCGTTGCACGCACTTCGTCACATCTTCCGCCATCGCGTTCCCGCTCAGGCACATTACGTACACGACGGCGACCAACAGCATGCGCATTCCTGGTACCATGGCGCGTGCTCCTCGTGACGGCGACTGATTTCACGTTCGATCCGCGCTTCCCGGTCTCGGCCGCCTTCCCGGGTCAGCCATCATACACTGCACAACACTGGGGACGACCTGTGATCAAGTCTGTGGAAACTGAAACAGGGACATTCCCGAACAATTACCCGTGAAGCACGCGGGACGATCGCACGTTAGCCTGTGAAGTGTGGGGATCATCGCGGAAACAGCGGCCCTCTCAATGTCATCCAGTCCTCAGGCGACGCCGGTCGCGCTGCTGATAACCGGTGAAGATGCTGCGCACCGCATCGCGGCTCTCGCTGCCGAGACCTACGACGGCGACGAGGTCGCGGTGGCGCTTGTGGATGCTGGCGGCGGACGCTGGCGCGTCGCGATTCATTTTCGCACGCAACCGAACCAGAAAGCGCTGCGGGCCCTGGTCGCAGCTGCTGCGGGTCCTGCGGCGGCCAAGGCGTTGCGTCTTGAAGTCGTCGAGGCGGCCGATTGGGTGCGCGACAGCCTTTCCAGGCTTAAGCCGGTCAACGCCGGCCGATTCATCGTGCATGGGGTGCATGATCGCATCAATATTCCACCGAACCGCATCGGCATCGAAATCGAGGCGGCGCTCGCCTTCGGCACCGGCCATCACGGCACGACCCACGGCTGCCTGCTGGCGCTCGACCGGCTCTGCAAGGCGTTGAATGAGCGGGGACGTGTTTGGCGCATCCTCGATCTCGGAACCGGCAGCGGCGTGCTCGCCATCGCCGCCGCCCGCGCGCTGCACCGGCACGTGCTCGCAACCGACATCGACATCAGCGCCGTGCGTGTCGCGCGCGCCAATGCGCGGCCCAATCGCGCCGGCGGCATGGTCGAAATTGTGCAAGCTGACGGCGTTGCGGCGCCGCGCCTGCGGGCGCAGGCGCCGTTCGATCTGATCCTCGCCAACATCCTGCTCGGGCCGCTGCTGCGGCTGGCCGCGCCGCTGCGGCGGCTGACCGCTCACGGCGGGCGAATCGTGCTGTCCGGCATCGTGCCGGCGCAGGCGAACGCCGTGATCGCGGCCTATCGGCCGTTCGCGCTGGAGCGGCGCCTCGATCTCGACGGCTGGACCACGCTGGTCTTCATGCGCGGTGCGCGATTGAGCGCCGGCGTTGCCCGCCGCGTTCGAGGCTCATAGATTGCCGCTGATGTTCGAGGCCCAGTTCCAGTCGTTCGACGATCGCAGCGACCGCGGCGAGAGCGCGGCGCGCGTTGCAGCGCTGCGCGCGGAACTGACGCACCGCGGGCTCGACGGCTTCATCGTCCCCCGCGCCGACCGCTTCCAGAACGAATACGTGCCGCCCAGCGCCGAGCGGCTCGCCTGGCTTACCGGTTTCACCGGCTCAGCAGGCTTCGCCATCGTTCTCGCCGACAGCGCCGTCCTCTTCGTCGACGGTCGCTATCAGGTGCAGGTGCGCGAGGAAGTCGACGGCGCGATTTTTTCGATTGCGCATCTGGTGGAGAATCCGCCGCCGGCCTGGATCGAGGCCAACGTGCGCGCCGGCACCAGGCTCGGCTATTCGCCGTGGCTGCACACGGTTGACGGCGCCGAGCGGCTCGGCAAAGCGTGCGCCGCGGCGGCCGCGAGCCTCGTCCCGGTCGACGACAATCCGATCGACGCCATCTGGACCGACCGGCCGCAGCCGCCGCTCGGCACAGTGGTGGCGCATGCTCTGCGCTACGCCGGCGAAGATGCGAAGGCAAAGCTCGAACGCGTGCGCGCCGACTTGCAGAAAGGCGCCGCCGACACGCTTCTGGTCGCAGACCCGCACGCGGTGTCGTGGCTGTTCAACATCCGCGGCAGCGACATTCCGCATACACCGGTGGTGCTGGCCTTCGCAACGGTGCCGAAAGAGGGCCGGCCCGCGCTGTTCATCGATCTGCGCAAGCTCAACAACGAAAGCCGCTCGCACCTGGAAGAGATTGCCGACGTTCGCCCGAACGCCGCCTTCGAGCGCGACCTCGCCGCGCTCGGCAAGGAGCATCGCGGGCTGCAGCTCGATCCCGCTACCTGCGCGGAGGCGATCGCGCGGCTCGTTATCGACAACGGCGGCACGATCGTCCGCGCCTCCGATCCGATCGCGCCGATGAAGGCGGTCAAGAATGCGACCGAGATTGCCGGCGCCCGCGCCGCACAGCAGCGCGACGGCGCGGCGGTGACGCGCTTCCTCGCCTGGTTCGACCACAACGCGCCGCGCGGCGAATTGACCGAGATCGACGCCGTCGAGGCGGTCGAAACTTTCCGCCGCGAGACCGGGCTCTTGAAGGACGTATCGTTCCCGACCATCGCCGGCGCCGGACCGGATGGCGCGATCGTGCATTACCGCGTCACCCGCCAAACTAATCGCCGCATCGCGCCCGACGAGCTTTTTCTACTCGATTCCGGCGGCCAATACGAGGATGGCACCACCGATATCACCCGGACCATTGCGGTCGGCTCGCCCAGCGCCGAGATGCGCCGCAACTTCACGCTGGTGCTCAAGGGTCATATCGCCATTGCGCGCGCGGTATTTCCAGAAGGCACCAGCGGGGCCCAGCTCGATGCATTCGCGCGGCAATATCTCTGGCAGGCCGGGCTCGATTTCGATCATGGCACCGGCCATGGCGTCGGCAGCTATCTCTCGGTGCATGAGGGGCCGGCACGCATTTCCAAGCTCGGCACCGCAACGCTCAAGCGCGGCATGATCCTGTCCAACGAGCCGGGTTATTACCGCACCGATGCTTACGGCATCCGCATCGAGAATTTGATTCTGGTGAAGGAAGCGGCCGCCGTACCCGGTGCTGAAAAACCGCTCAACGCCTTTGAGACGCTGACGCTTGTTCCGATCGATCGGCGCCTCATCGACCCGTCGCTCCTGACCGCCGACGAAGCCGCGTGGATCGACGCCTACCATGCGCGCGTGCACGAAACGATTGCGCCACTGGTCGATGTGACGACGCGCGCGTGGCTGCTCGCGGCGACAGGGCCGCTGGCGCGAACGAGCTAAGCCGACTTCCGTTCGCGGTTCTTATTGACGGAACTTTTGTTTGGTACCGACGTTTTCTCGCTGGGTTGGGTATGAGCGAGGAAACATTATGCTTGGGACTATCCTGATCATTATTCTGATCTTGTTGCTGATCGGCGCGCTGCCGTCGTGGCCTTACAGCGCCGGTTGGGGCTACTATCCCGGCGGCGGGCTCGGCCTTATCCTGATCATCGTCATTGTCTTGGTCTTAGTCGGAAGAATCTAGCCGGCCATGCACCGGCGGCCATCATTGCGAGCGGAGCGAAGCAATCCAGTGTGCGTAGAAGTTTGGATTGCTTCGTCGCGGAGCCAGTCATCGGGCCGGCCACTTCGGGCCGGACCCGTTGGCTCCTCGCAATGACGGGATATTCAGCGTATCAGCTTCGCCCACTCGTCCTCGGTCAACACCGTAACGCCATGCTTTTTAGCCTCGGCGAGTTTGGAGCCGGCACCGGGCCCGGCAACGACGTAATCGGTCTTCTTTGAGACCGAACCGGAAACCTTGGCGCCGAGGCGTTCCGCCGACGCCTTCGCCTCGTCGCGGGTCGTCTTCTCCAGGGTGCCGGTAAACACCACGGTCTTCCCGGCGATCTTGGAATCTGTTTTCGGCTTCTCGACGTCGAGGATTTTCACCTCTTTGGTCAGCCGCTCGACGATGCCGCGGTTGTGGCTTTCGCCGAAATATTCCTTCACGCTTTTGATCACCGTGTCGCCGATCTGATCGAGCGCATCCATCTCGGCGATCGTTTCCTCGTCGTCCTTGGCCACCTTCAGGCAGGCGTCGTGGAACGCCTCCCAGGAGCCGTAGCCGCGCGCCAGCGCCAGCGCCGTGGTCTCGCCGACGTGGCGGATGCCGAGCGCGTAGATGAAACGATCGAGCGAAATCTCCCGCCGCGCAGCGATGGCGGCAAACAGATTGCGCACCGAGGTTTCGCCGTAGCCCTCATAATCCTCGAGCTTGATCCGCGCGTTGCGCGCCGGCAGTGTGAATATCTCGGCCGGCTCCTTGACCCAGCCCTGCTCGAAGAAAAACTCGATCTGCTTCTCGCCGAAACCGTCGATGTCGAAGGCGCGGCGCGACACGAACAGCTTGAGGTGTTCGATTTTCTGATAGGGACAGGCGAATTCGCCGGTGCAATGCGCGCGTGAGCCTTCCTCGCCGCCGGCGGTCTCCTCGCGCACAATGTCGGTGTGCAGGGGACAGGGGCATTTCTTCGGAAAGGGATAGGGCTTGGCATCTTTCGGACGCTTGCCGATGACGACATCCACCACCTGGGGGATGACGTCACCGGCGCGCTGAATAATGACGGTGTCGCCTATGCGGATATCGCGGCCGTCGCGTAAAGGTTCGCCGTTGCCACCGATACCCTTGATATAATCCTCGTTGTGCAGGGTCACGTTCTGCACGATGACGCCGCCGACGCCGACCGGCTCGAGCTTGCCAACCGGCGTCAACGCGCCGGTGCGGCCGACCTGGATCTCGATGTCCTTGAGCACCGTCATGGCCCGCTCGGCCGGGAACTTGTGCGCGATCGCCCAGCGCGGGGTGCGCGACACGAAGCCGAGCCGTTCCTGCCAGTCGAGACGATCGACCTTGTAGACGAC
>JBAUGC010000466.1:0-2594 GCA_049679485.1 Xanthobacteraceae bacterium | reverse complement strand
AGCGCATACAGAAGCAGAAACGTCAGCACCAGCCACAGCAACTGCGACGGAAAGTGCTCCGACTGGAACGGCGGAAACGCGTGGTTTTCCGCAGGCGCCTCGGTATGGGCGGTCGGCTCGGCCATCTAACGTCAGAGTCCGAATAGAAGCAGCAGCGCAATCAGCAGCGAAAAGATGCCGAGCGCCTCAGTGATGGCAAATCCGAAAATCAGATTGCCGAATTGACCCTGCGCCGCCGAAGGATTGCGCAGCGCCGCAGCCAGGTAATTGCCGAAGATGATGCCCACGCCGACGCCGGCGCCGCCCATGCCGATACAGGCAATGCCCGCACCAATGTATTTTGCGGCAGTCGGATCCATAACAAAGCTCCTTGTTTGAGTTATCTCGTTTGGGCGTCAGTGGCCCGGGTGTATCGCATCGTTCAGATAGATGCAGGTGAGAATGGCGAACACGTAGGCTTGCAGGAAGGCCACCAGGAATTCCAGTGCGGTCAGCATGATCACGAGGATCAGCGGCAGTGCGGCGCCGAACCAGCCGGCGATGCCGAAACCCGCAAGCATAATGATAAAGCCGGCGAAGACCTGCAGCGTGATGTGGCCGGCGAGCATGTTGGCGAACAACCGCACGCTATGCGAGATCGGCCGCGAGACGAACGAGAGCACCTCGATGACCACGATCGCCGGCAGAATGTAGACTGGCACGCCCTTGGGAACGAACAGCTTGAGAAAGCCCAGGCCGTTCCTCCAGAACCCGTAGATCACGACGATGAAGAACACCGCGAGCGCCAGCGTCGCGGTCACGATCAGCTGGCTCGTCACCGTGAAGGAATAGGGAATGAGCCCGATCATGTTGGCAACGAGAACGAACATGAACAGGGTAAACACGAACGGGAAGAACTTCATTCCCTCGGTGCCGGCCGAGCTGCGCACGGTATTGGCGACAAACTCGTAGGACATTTCCGCCACGGACTGCAGCCGGCCTGGAATCAGCGCACGCGGCGTTGCGATCAACAGCGCCGAAATCACCAGCACGATGATCAGCATGAACAGGGCGGAATTGGTGAAATAGATCTGATGGCCGCCGATCGAGAATAGCGGCGCGAGATTGTGGATCTGAAACTGGTGGATCGGATCGACCGTCATGGTTCCATCGCCGCCGGGCGCCAACTTGCCGTCACTGTTTTCGGCCTCCGGGTGGGCCGTTACCCGGCGTTTGGCCGGGAACGACTCCCGCGGAGCGCATCACGTTGAGTACGCCCGCGACGAAGCCGAGCAAGAGAAATACGATAAACCCCCAAGGCGAGATGCCGAGCAACCGGTCGATCAGCCAGCCGAGGCCGGCGCCGACCAGCACGCCTCCAACGAGTTCGCTCGAGAGCCGGAAGCCCCTGGCGTAGCCCGATGCAGTCGCTGCCCGATCTCCACCAGGACCATCCGAAGACGTTGGCCCTGCACGCCCGCGTGCCTGGCCAAGACCTTCGCCGAGACGCTGGAGTCTCGCGGAGAGGGCGGCCTCATCGGTGTGCGCCTTGTCACGATCGCCGTTCTCGCGCGTGCCGTCGCTCATCTCTTCGACACTCGCGACTCGCCGACAACCGTAACTGACCCGCCCCCTGAAGCCGCGCGGACCTTACTGATTGGGTTCCGCCAAGTCAAGAAACCGTCGCTAATGCTAACGCCTTGAAACAATGAGAGATATGGCCCGCTTCCAACACACTATTGCGGCTCGATTGTGCAGCGCGAAGCGATTACGGCTAAAATGGCTGCAGGCGGATGGCGTCCGGGTCCGAGCGGGTCGACAAATGTCGCTGCGAATTCGTTTGGCCCTGTGAGGAAATCATGACCAACACGGCCTTTGCTACAATCATCGCCGGTTTTTGTTTGATCGCTACCGCTTTCGCCGATGACGCGACGCCGGACAACGGCGGCGGGCGATACACGTTCAGCAAAGTGGCGGAAGGTTTCTTGCGGCTCGATGCGCAGACCGGCGAGGTTTCGGTGTGCAGCCAGCGCACCGTCGGCTGGGCGTGTCAGGCGGTGCCAGAAGACCGAGCCGTACTCGAGAGCGAGATCGCGCGGCTGCGGAAAGAAAACGGCACGCTCAAAAAGGACATGCTCGCGCACGGCCTGCAATTGCCGACCGGCGCAATGCCTGAGCCGCCGGTCGCGAACAACGCCGACCGCCTGCCGCAGCTCCGAAGCAATCCCGAAGTCAACCGCATGGTCGCCCTGGTCGGCCGGATGTGGCATCAGCTGGTCGAGGCCATCGTGCGCGCGCAAAAACAAATACTGAACGAGAGCTGATCATTACGTGCGTCACACTCTCTCGGCGGTTAGCACCACGCGCGGGGAAACCATCGCCACCGCGGTCCTTACGATCGAAACGCCCGGTGAAGGCTTTCTTGAGATTACCGGCGACGCCGCGCAATTTTTGAACGACAGCAAAGCGCGCGACGGCGCGCTCACGCTGTTTCTCCGCCACACCTCGGCGTCGCTTGTCATCCAGGAAAACGCCGACCCGGACGTGCGCCGCGATCTTGTCACCGCGCTCAACCGCTTGGCGCCGGCCGATGCCGGCTGGATCCACGAGGTCGA
>JBAUGC010000465.1:0-3708 GCA_049679485.1 Xanthobacteraceae bacterium | reverse complement strand
GCCGAAGCCGGCGACGCCTGCGGCCGCAACGTGCCGGCGCCCGCGGCGCGCGCCATCATCGGCGGCACCGCGCGCTATACGCTCGATTTTGCGCCGGCGGGTCTGCTGCATCTGAAACTGCTGCGCTCGCCGCATCCACACGCGCGCATCGCCTCGATCCGCAAGGATGCCGCGCTGGCGGTGCCGGGCGTTCGTGCGGTGCTGACCTGGGAAGACGCCCCGGCAAAACTCTATTCCACCGCGCGACACGAGCACGAAAGCGGCGATCCGGACGACACCGCCTTGCTCGACCGGATCGTCCGTTTTGTCGGCCAACGCGTCGCGGCGGTGGTTGCCGAAAGCGAGGCGGCGGCAGAAGCCGGCTGCAGAAAGCTTGAGGTCGAATACGAGCCGCTTCCGGCAGTGTTCGATCCTGAGGAAGCGATGCGGCCGGGCGCACCGGTTGTTCACGACAAGGGCGCGGAGTCCCGCATCATCGATCCGCAGCGCAACATTGCCGGCGAGGTCCACGGCCATGTCGGCAATGTCGAAGCAGGATTTGCGCAAGCCGACGCCGTGTATGAAGGCACCTACATCACGCAGCGAGTCCAGCACGCGCATCTGGAAACCCACTGCGCCATCGGCTGGCTTGACGAAGCGCAGCGCCTCAACATCCGCTCGAGCACGCAGACGCCGTTTCTGGCGCGGCGCGCGCTTGCCGCCCTGTTCGATCTCGATCCGGCAAAAGTCCGCGTCTTCTGCGAACGGATGGGCGGCGGTTTCGGCGCCAAGCAGGAGATGCTGGTTGAAGACATCGTCGCGCTCGCGGTCCTGAAAACCGGGCAGCCGGTCAAGCTTGAGTTCACGCGCGAGGAACAATTCGTCGGCGCCACCACACGGCATCCGATGCGCGTGCGCATCAAAGTCGGCGCCCGGCGCGACGGGCGCCTCACCGCCATGGAGATGCACGTCATCTCCAACACCGGCGCCTACGGCAATCACGGCCCGGCCGTACTGTTTCACGCCTGCGGCGAATGCTTCGGCGTCTATAAGTGCGACAACAAGAAGATCGACGGCTTTGCGGTTTACACCAACATCGTGCCCGCCGGCGCCTTTCGCGGCTACGGCCTGCCGCAAACCAATTTCGCCGTGGAGTCGGCGATGGACGAACTCGCGCGCCAGCTCGGCATTGACCCGATCGAATTTCGCGCCCGCAATGTGGTACAGCCCGGCGATCCGATGATCTCGACCGGGGATGACATCGGCCACGACGTGGAATACGGCAGCTACGGGCTCGATCAATGCCTCGCTTTGGTCAAGGACGCGCTCGATCGCGGCGGCGGGCTGCCGCCACCGCCATCCGACCACTGGCTGGTCGGACAGGGCATCGCGCTCGGCATGATCGATACCGTGCCGCCGTTCGGCCATTTCGCCGACGCCCGCGTCGAATTGCGCGGCGACGGCAGCTACGCGGTCATTGTCGGCACGGCGGAATTCGGCAACGGCACCACCACGGTGCATCAGCAGATCGCCGCCACCGTGCTCGGCACGACCACTGACAACGTCCGGGTGCTGAGCTCCGACACCGACAATGGCGGCCACGACACCGGCGCCTACGGCAGCACCGGAACCGTCGTCGCCGGGCGCGCTACGCAGCTCGCCTGCGAAGCGTTGCGCGAACAACTAATTGCTTTCGCTGTCGATCATGCCGGCGGCACGGCGGCGGCTTGGCAGCTTGAAGCGGGCGCACTATCGCGCCCCGGCCGGCGCCTCGGACTTTCCGAGCTGGCCGCGGCGGCCCAAGCCAAAGGGTGCAGTCTCGTCACCACGGCCCGATCGAACGGCACCCCGCGCTCCGTTGCCTTCAACGTCCAGGCCTTCCGCATCGCGGTCAACAAGCGCACCGGCGCGATCAAAATTCTGCGCAGCGTGCACGCCGCCGACGCCGGGCGCGTCATCAATCCGATGCAATGCCGGGGACAGATCGAGGGCGGCGTCGCGCAGTCGCTCGGCGCAACCCTCTACGAGGAAATGGTGATCGACGATGCCGGACGGGTGGTCAATCCAGCGTTCCGCAACTATCACCTGCCGCAATTTGCCGATGTGCCGCGGACCGAGGTATTGTTTGCCGACACCTCGGACAGCATTGGGCCGTTCGGCGCCAAGTCGATGAGCGAAAGCCCCTACAATCCGGTCAGCGCAGCCATGGGGAACGCGCTCGCCGATGCGACCGGAATCCGGTTTTGTCAGACTCCATTCAAGCCCGATCGTATATTTCATGCGATTGCCGAGAAGTTCGGCACTGCGGATTGAAGACAATTGTGGACGGGTCCTTGCCGCTGCTTAATCACGAAAAATTTCTGCGCCGGAGTTTCGACGTTGCCCGGCGCGCACACACCAACGGCAATCATCCGTTCGGCGGCATCCTGGTCAGCGCGGCTGGCGAGGTGCTGCTCGAAGTCGAAAACGGCTACCTGCCGGATCGCGACATGACCGGGCACGCCGAGCGGCTTCTCGCCACCCAGGCGTCGAAGCAATTCGATCCCAGATTTCTCGCTGACTGCACGATGTATACGTCGGCGGAGCCCTGCGCCATGTGCGCGGGCGCGATCTACTGGGTCGGCATCGGACGGGTGGTTTATGGATTATCCGAACGCCGCCTGAAATCCCTGACCGGCGATCACGCCGAGAATCCGACGCTGGATCTACCGTGCCGGACGGTCTTCGCCGCCGGTCAGCGCGCCGTCGAAGTCATCGGCCCGCTGCTTGAAGATGAAGCCGCTGCGCTTCACGCCGGCGTTTGGCAGGCCGCCAACTCGTAAAGCGATTAAGGGGCGCGCCGGCTTACCGCGCGCTGGCCCGTTAGACCGTTGCCGACGGCACGTGTGACGCATTCGTCCGCGCGGCCATCACTTGATTGGCGGCGGTCATGCCGGTTTGCCAAGCGCCATGGGCGGTTGAGAAATCGCTGACCGAACAGGCTTCGCCGGCGAAAAACAATCGATCATCAACCGGTTCGGCGAGCTTCTGGCGGCAATCTGCCGACCCAGGCAGCGCAAACGAATACGAGCCGAGCGAATGCGGATCGTGGCCCCAGCGATGGATGCGGATCGGCTTCAGCCGCCGCCTGAAATCGCTCCCGAGCAAGGCGGTCAATTCGGAAACGGCGAAGTCAAAAAATGCGCCGTCGCCATTGGCTTCGAGTTCCGCAGCCAAATTGCCGCCAAAATAGGCCTCGATCTGCAGCCGGCCCAACGGCCTGAACTGATAGACGCCGGTCGCCGCGCGATCGGTGCGGCCGAACAGGCGCACGTCGCGGTCGAACTCCTGTGCACCGTCGAGCGCCATGAACAGTTTATCGTCGAGCCCGAGCGGCAGGCCCTGCGCGGCCTCACTTTTTTGCGGCAGCGCCGGCGTGAATGCGAGCTGCCCCTTCGCCAGCAGCGAAACCGGAATCGCGACGATGACCTGATCGGCCGCGATCGCACCCTTATCGGTCTCAATTCTTAAACGCTTGCCGCGATGGTCGATCCCAATCACGCGGCAGTCGAGCATCACCGGCAGATCGGCGCCATAGTCGCGTATCACCGTGCCGAGGCCTTCGATCACGCGCCAGTTGACGCCGCTATCCTGATAGCGGTCGAAATCCTTGGCCGAAATCTGATCCCATTCGGCGCCGCTGATGTAGGTGCTTACTGCGTTGATCAGCCCGTTCCAGCGGCCGCCCGG
>JBAUGC010000464.1:0-2872 GCA_049679485.1 Xanthobacteraceae bacterium | reverse complement strand
AACAAGCGATGGTGCGGTTATGGCTACTGCGGAATCGCATTCTTCGAGAACCGGCGACGCCGTTTCGCCGCGTCACGATTGGACGCGTGAGGAACTGTGCGCTTTGTTTGAACTGCCGCTCCCCGAGCTGATATTCCGCGCGCAGAGCATCCATCGCGCATACTTCGATCCGGCCGCGGTGCAGATCTCGACGCTGCTCTCGATCAAGACTGGCGGTTGCCCCGAGGATTGCGCTTATTGTCCACAAAGCGCGCGCTATGAAACCGGGGTACGGGCGGAAAAGCTGATGCCGCTTGATGCGGTGCTCGCGGAAGCCCGCGCCGCGCGTCAGGCGGGCGCCAGCCGGTTTTGCATGGGCGCGGCGTGGCGTTCGCCGAAGGAACGCGATCTCGATCATGTCTGTACCCTGGTTGAAGGCGTCAAAGAACTCGGGATGGAGACCTGCGTAACGCTCGGCATGTTGACGGCTACGCAGGCGGAGAAACTCAAGGCCTCCGGGCTCGACTACTACAATCACAATCTCGACAGCTCGCCGGAGTTCTATGGACAGATCATAACCACACGCACTTACGAGGACCGTCTGGAAACGCTCGATCATGTGCGTGCGGCGGGCATCCACGTGTGCTGCGGCGGGATTGTCGGCATGGGCGAGGATCGCGCCGACCGGATTGGCATGATTGCCACGCTCGCGAATTTGCCGGCGCATCCAGAATCCGTGCCGATCAATATGCTGGTACGCGTCGCCGGCACGCCGCTCGAGGACGCGCCGACGCTGGAGCCGATTGAATTCGTGCGCACCATCGCTGTCGCCCGCATCGCCATGCCGCGATCAATGGTAAGGCTTTCTGCCGGCCGCGAAGACATGAGCGAGGAGACGCAGGCGCTGTGTTTCCTCGCCGGCGCCAATTCGATCTTCTATGGGCCAAAGCTTCTGACCACACCGAATTCCGCGCAAGACCGCGACCGGGCGCTGATGGACCTGCTCGGGCTTTCGCCGATGAGCTAGACTAGCTAGCTGAGGCTTTTACTGCTTGCCGCGCATGACGTGATAGCTGAGCTCACCGGGGTCGGTGAGGTCCGGCACCTTCCAGCCGTCGAGATCGTATTCGGCCATGCAGTCTTCGGCGAAGCCTTTGAAGCGGTCGGCATTGCCGGAGGCCTGCGCGCCGAACAGACAATAACGCCTGATCTCTTCGGTCGAGCCGCCGTAGTTGATTTCATATAGTTCGTGCCGGCCGCCAAACTCGGTCGCAATACAGTCCCAGAGGAGCTTCATCAGCTTGACGCGCTCCTCGGCCTTATAGCCGTTGGAGCCACGCATATACCGATCAATATACGGCCGGATTTCGGGGCTTTTGAAGTCGCGCGCGTGCGAGTTAAGATAAATCAGGCCCGAAGCCACCGTCTGCTCGATGATGTATTTGACCTTGGAATACGCAATCGTGGCGATGATCGCATAAGCGTTGCCCGGGTCCATATTCGGCAACACATAGTCGCCAATCCACGGCTTCGGATCGCGGACCATCGCGTCCGACAACGCCCAGAACAGATTGCGCCAGGCGATTACTTCGCCGACATTGGCTTGCACGCCGCGGTAATCCTTGGTCCCGGCAGCTTCAACCGCCTTGAGCAACAAGCCGGCGATGAAGTCGAGCTTTACCGCAAGCCGGGTGCAGCCGTGGACGACAAAGCGCGGCAGGAATCCGGTGCGGGGAAAGAAATTGTTGGCCCGCTCCATGTCGCCATAGACGAACACGTTTTCCCAAGGCACCAAAACCTTGTCGAGAATGAACACCGCGTCGTTCTCGTCAATGCGGCTCGACAGCGGATAATCGAACGGACTGCCCATCGCAGTCGAGGTCATCTCGTAGGAGGTGCGGCAGATAAACTTTACGCCGGGCGCACTGGTCGGCACCATGAACACCACGGCGAATTTCTTGTCCTGGACCGGGATCAGACCGTGGTGGGCGACGAAGGTGTAGTTGGTCAGAACCGAGCCGGTGGCGACCACCTTGGCGCCGGATACGATGAGGCCGGCGTCGGTCTCTTTCTCCACGTGGCAGCAAATGTCGGCGACCTCATTTGGCGGCCGATCGCGGTCGACCGGCGGATGGATGATGGCGTGATTGACGAACGGCACGCGCTCCTGACTATATTTGTACCAACGCCGCGCGTTGTCAGTGTACGGATCGTAGAACTCCGCATTGGCGCCGAGCGTCGCCAAGAATGAAGCTTTGTAATCCGGTGAGCGGCCGAGCCAGCCATACGTGATCTTGGCCCATTCGGCGATGGCGTTTCGTCCGGCCAACAGATCTTCGAGCGTTTTCGGCGCCTTGAAGAACGCATGAGTCTTGCCGCCGTTGCCGGTGTCGGTCGGCACCATGATCTTGTCGGCATGTTTTGGATCGTGCAGCGCGTCGTAGAGCCTTGCCACCATGCGCGCGGTGTTGCGGAAGGCCGGATGCGTGGTGACGTCCTTCACGCGTTCGCCGTAGATGTAGACGGTGCGATCGTCGCGCAGCGAGTCGAGGTATTCGTTGCCGGTCTGCGGCGTGGTGATGGCCGTCTGTTCGGCCTTGGCCGGCTTGCCGGCGCCGGCCTCCTTTTGGTTCTTCGCGGCTTTGCTCATGGCGCTAACCCCTTGTTGCGTTTGATCCCTCGTCCTGATCCTCCCACACAGGAGGGAGAATCGTTCGATTATCGAACTATCGTGCGCTATTTCGACATTTTGGAAACGATAGCCGGGGTAGGACAGGCAAGCAAGACGCGGTGCGAACGTGGCGTTGTCCCCGCCGACTAACCCGATAGGCGAAAGCCGTGCCCGGCGAAGCCCTCACGTTGTGCATCGTCAGGGGCGACATCGGCCCAACGC
>JBAUGC010000463.1:0-8609 GCA_049679485.1 Xanthobacteraceae bacterium | reverse complement strand
GGCAAGCGTAGCCCGGCTCGTCGGCGCGGCCGCAGCGGCAGGGATTCATCGCCGCGACCAGCATGAAGCGCGCCGGGTAAGTGACGCGGTGATTGGCGCGCGCGATCGCGACCTCGCCGGTTTCGAGCGGCTGGCGCAACGAGTCGAGCGCCTGCGGCTGGAATTCGGGCAGCTCGTCGAGAAACAGCACGCCGTGATGTGCGAGCGAGACTTCGCCTGGCCGCGCGTGCAGGCCACCGCCGACCAACGCCGGCATGCTGGCGGAATGATGCGGCGCGCGGAACGGGCGCCGGTTGGTCAGCGCGCCGCCTTCGATCTGGCCCGCGACTGAGGCCACCATGGACACTTCCAGAAGTTCGGCGGGCGCCAGCGGCGGCAGTATCGACGGCAACCGCGCAGCGAGCATCGACTTGCCCGCGCCGGGCGGGCCAACCATGAGCAGATTGTGTCCGCCGGCGGCGGCGACCTCGAGCGCGCGCTTGGCGCTTTCCTGGCCCTTGATGTCGGCGAGATCGAGCATCGCGCCTGGTGCTTCAAGGATCTTCGGCTGCGGCCGCGACAGCACCTGCGTGCCCTTGAAGTGGTTGGCGAGCTGAATGAGCGAAGACGCGGCGATGATCTCGATCTCGGGGCTCGCCCAGGCGGCTTCCGGCCCGCATCGCGCCGGGCAGATCAGTCCTTCGCCGCGCGAATTGGCGCCAATGGCGGCAGGAAGGACTCCGGCGACGGCGGCGATCGAGCCGTCAAGACCGAGTTCGCCGAGCACGGTGAAACCAGAAAGCGCGTCGTGCGGAATGGCGCCAATCGCCGCCATCAGGCCGAGCGCGATCGGCAGATCGTAGTGGCTGCCTTCCTTGGGCAAATCCGCAGGCGCCAGATTGACGGTGATGCGGCGAGCCGGCAACGCCAGCCCGGAGGCGATCATTGCCGAGCGAACCCGTTCGCGCGCCTCGGAGACAGCTTTGTCGGGAAGGCCGACAATGGTGAAGGCCGGCAACCCTGGTGCGACCTGCACCTGAACGTCGACAGGCCTAACCTCGATGCCCTCGAATGCCACCGTGGAGACGCGCTGGACCATGTCCGCCCCTGCCCGGACAGCAGAGTAGCGGAACCAACTTCAACGTGCAAGAACATTTAGGGAACGAACCGAAAGATAGGTCGCTCAGCGGTAGGCCGCGTCCCGTAGTTCGTGCCGCACCGCTTCGAGGATTTCGTTGGACAGTGCCTCATCCTCGACTGCGCGCGCGAGTGTCAGCGCACCGACCAGCGCCGCCATCGCCGCGACCGCCTTGCGCCGTCGCGCCGACTTCGAGAAGCCTGGGAGCGCGTTGGTGAGGATATCAAGGAGCGGCCGTATCCCTTCAGCGAAGGCTTTGCGCACTGCGCCGCCGCCCCGCGCCGCATCGCCGCTGAGCGCTGCAAACGCGCAGCCACGGCCCGGTTCGTCGCGATGGCTTGGCGACAGGTAGTGCTCGAGCAAAGCGGCGTAGGGTTTGTCAGGTGCACCGGCAACAACCCGGGACCAGTTCACCGCCGCGCGCTCCATCGATCGCCGGCTCGCCTCGGCGACGAGGTCGTCCTTCGAAGCGAAGTGGCCGTAAAAGCCGCCATGCGTCAGGTCGGCGGTCCTCATGATATCGGCGACCCCGATGCCGCCGAAGCCCTTGGCGCGAAATAGGCCGCTCGCCGCATCGAGGATGCGCTCACGATTTTCCGCTGCCTTTTCCCGGCTCACTCTCATGCGGAATCCAGCCATGCATCAAGAAGCGATTGACAAATTATATGACGAACGTCATCAATACGCAAGCGAAACATGACGATGATCATCTAAAGACTCTGAGGTCGAGAAGCTATGATCTCCTCTGCCCTCGCACGATTTCTCGGCCGCCGCGATATCCACTACGGTTGGGTCGTCGTTGCTGTCACTTTCCTCACCATGCTGGTGACCGCGGGCGCTATGGGAGCGCCCGGCGTGCTGATCGTGCCGCTGGAGCATGAGTTCGGCTGGGACAACGCGCAGATTTCCTCAGCGTTGGCGCTGCGCCTGCTCCTCTTCGGACTGTTCGGCCCGTTCGCCGCGGCTTTCATGAATCGTTTTGGGCTGCGCCGGGTCATGATCGCCGCAGCGGCTTTGATTGTGGCCGGTCTCATCGTCTCGCTGGCGATGACCCAGGTTTGGCAACTGGTGCTGCTATGGGGCGTCGTGGTCGGCGTCGGTAGCGGCCTCACCGCCATCGTTCTGGCGGCGACGGTGGCGGCACGCTGGTTCGCCCAACGCCGCGGCCTGGTCGTCGGTCTGCTTTCGGCCAGCTCAGCCACCGGGCAACTGGTGTTCCTGCCGCTAATCGCCGAATTGACCACTCGCTTCGGCTGGCGCGCGGCGGTGATTTTCGTCTGCGGTCTTCTGGCGGTTGCCGCCGCTATTGCGTTTGCGCTGATGCGCGACCGGCCGAGCGACCTGAACCTGCCGGCCTATGGCGAAACCACGGTGACGCCGCCGCCCCCGATCGGCGCCGGCCTGTTGTCGTTGCTGTCGTCTCCGCTTGCGGTACTTAAAGATGCGGCGCGTGTGCCGCTGTTCTGGGTCTTGTTCGCTACGTTCTTCATCTGCGGCTTGAGCACCAACGGGCTGATCCAGACCCATTTCATCACGCTGTGCGGCGATTACGGGCTGACAGCCGTGACTGCGGCGAGCGTGCTCGCCATGATGGGCGTATTCGATTTGATTGGCACCATCGGTTCCGGCTGGCTGTCCGACCGCTTCGATAATCGCTGGCTGTTGTTTTGGTATTACGGGCTGCGCGGGCTGTCGCTGCTGTTTCTGCCGTTCACTGACTTTTCCTTCTACGGGCTTTCGCTGTTTGCCGTGTTCTACGGGCTCGACTGGATCGCGACGGTGCCGCCCACCGTCAAGCTGACCGCAGATCGTTTCGGCCGCGAACGCGCCGGGATGGTCTTCGGTTGGGTGTTCGCCGGCCACCAGATCGGCGCCGCGACTGCGGCCTACGGCGCCGGCTTTTCGCGCACCGAGTTTGCGAGCTACCTGCCGGCGTTCTTTATCGCCGGCGCCATGTGCATCATCGCCGCGGGGCTTGTCCTGACCATAGCCAAACCATCGTCGACGGGCTTCGGCGCGGCTGCGCCGCAACCGGCGCGCGGGTGAAACGAAGACAACCGTCCGCGACGGAAGTTGCTGTGTCTTGTCGCGCAACCGAGAGCGGCCACTAAGCGACATTTGGCGAAATGTCGTACAAGTTATCCGCTCATGCGCTCGCGGACGCTCTCATGAGAGGCTTGCTCAGGCGAAACCGGCAAGCGGCGCTGCCGCTGGCAGCCGTCGTAACGCTGGTGCTTTTGTCGGTGCACAGTCACGGCCAGACCGCGAAGTCGCCGGGCGGGACGATCTGGACCGTGCCCGAAGTCGGCGCGCTGCCTGACAACGATTACGGCCGCCTGGTGCGGCGAGGCCGCGATCTCATCACCGCAACCTACGCGCATATCGGGCCGGAGGTGAGCGATCCGGCAAAGCGGTACGCCGGCAACAATCTTGCCTGCGGCGATTGTCACCTCGAGGCCGGAACAAAAAGATTCGGCCTGCCGGTCTTTGGCCTCTATGGCGACTTCCCAAAATACAGCGCGCGGGCGGGCGCCGAGATCACCATTGAAGATCGAGTCAACTCCTGCATGACCCGCAGCATGAACGGCCGCGCCATACCGGCCGATGCGCCGGAGCTGCAAGCTTTCGTCGCCTACATCAAATTCCTGTCTACCGGCGTGCCGCCCGATCAGCGTATCCCGGGGCTTGGCGCCGGAAACATTCCCGAGCTTGATCGCGCCGCAGATCCGGTGCGCGGCCGCGCGGTCTATGTCGCGAAATGCCAAGGCTGCCACAACATCGATGGATCGGGCATCCGCCGCAGCCTGCCGACGACCGATCTCGGCTACGTCATGCCGCCGTTATGGGGTTCGGACTCGTTCGACAATGGCGCCGGCATGAACCGGCTCATCACCGCGGCAAACTTCGTCCACTCCAACATGCCGGAGGGCGCCGATTATTTGAATCCGGTGCTCTCAACGGTCGATGCGTGGGACGTCGCCGCTTTCGTGGTGTCGCAGCCGCGGCCGGTCAAACCCGGACTTGAAAAGGATTTTCCCGATCTCGCATTGAAGCCAGTCGATACGCCGTACGGCCCTTATCTCGACGGCTTCAGTGCGCAACAGCACAAATACGGACCGTTCGCGCCGATCCGCGCGGCGCTCGCACGCCTGAAAAGTGCGGCTAAACCCGCCGCGGACCCACGCCGTTAGCGGCTGGCAATAAGGAAATCTTCATGGCCCGCTATGTCGCTGTTGTTGACGGGAAGCCCGGCGCATTCGGCGTCGTCATTCCCGATCTGCCGGGCTGCACCTCCGGCGGAAGAACCGTGGATGCCGCGTTGCGCAATGCGGTCGAGGCCGTGACGCTATGGATCGAAGACGCCCGCACCGACAGCGAGCAAATCCCGAAACCTCGTACAGCCGAGAAATTGCGCGGCGATCCGCACGTTGCCGCGGCTCTCGCCGACGGCGGAATTCTCGCCTACGTGCCGCTCGTCCTCGATGCCGGACGCCCCTTCAAAGCCAATCTTTCGCTTGATGCAGGCTTGCTGGAGGCAATAGACGCGGCCGCGGAGCGCCGCGGACTGACCCGCTCCGCCTTCCTTGCCAGCGCCGCGCGCGAGAAGGTCGGGAGTGAAGGGTAGCTACTTCCGCCTTGCTTCGATCTTGTCCCAGATCAGCACCGCGATGTCGGGGCCGCCGAGATTCTTCACCGCGCGAATGCCGGTCGGGGAGGTGACGTTGATCTCGGTGAGGAAGCCGTCGATCACGTCGATGCCGACAAACAAAAGTCCGCGCTCGCGCAGTGCCGGCCCGAGCCGCGCGCAGATTTCCTGCTCGCGGGCGCTGAGGTCGGTCGCCTTCGGCACGCCGCCGCGCACCATGTTGGAGCGCAAATCGTCCGGCGCCGGCACGCGATTGACCGCGCCGGCGAATTCGCCGTCGACCAGAATGATGCGCTTGTCGCCGTCCTTCACCGCCGGCAGGAATTTTTGCACCACCCACGGTTCGCGGAACATCGTGGCGAACAGGTCGTAGAGCGAACCGAAGTTGAGATCTTCACGCTCCAGACGAAACACCGCCTCGCCGCCTTTGCCGTAGAGCGGCTTCATGACGATGTCGCCTTGCTCGGCTCGAAACGCCTTGATGGCTTCCAGGTCGCGGGTGATCAGCGTCGGCGGCATCAGTTCGGGAAATTCGGTGACGAATACTTTCTCCGGGGCGTTGCGGACGTGGGCGGGATCGTTGACGACGAGCGTTCGCGGGTGAATGCGCTCGAGCATGTGCGTCGTCGAAATGTAGGCGAGGTCGAACGGTGGATCCTGGCGCAGCAGCACCACGTCCATTGAGGAAAGATCGACGAGCCGCGGCTCGCCGAGCGTGAAATGGTCGCCAACCTGATCGCGGACCTGCAGCGGCTGTACTGAAGCGGTCAGTTTGCGGTCGCGCAGCGCCAGCCGGTCGGGCGTGTAGTAGGACAGCGCATGGCCGCGCCGCTGCGCCTCCAGCAGGAGCGCGAACGTCGAATCGCCGCGGACGTTGATCCGCTCGATCGGGTCCATTTGTACGGCGACGTTCAAGGGCATGAGCGTGATCGGGTTAGAAGGGCGGGGCGCCAACGTCTACGCAATTTCCGCAGCGGCCGCTACGGCGATCGAGGCGCGGGGACGTTCAGCGGCTGGCATCGAAAGCGTTGGCAATGTGCTGCGGCATCCGGCCGGGAGCAACCAGCATGACGTCGAAGCGGATATCGCGTTGCGTGTCATCCGGATGATGCACGAGCCACAGCTCGGCTGCGGCAATGATCCGGCGTTGCGTCCGTTCGGTCACGGCTTCCGCCGCGTCGTCGACGTGCATGCGCGCCTTGACCTCGACGAATACCAGCGTGCGGCGGCGGCGGGCGACAATGTCGATCTCGCCGAACGGGGTTTTCCAGCGCCGGGCGGCAATCCGGTAGCCCTTGGCGATGAGCAGCATCGCGGCCCGGCTTTCGGCGGAGAGCCCAAGCCGAAACGCGGCGACCCGCTCGCGGCGCGGTCCTGCGTCGATCCGTTCCGACGGCTTAGCGCGGCGGGCGATGGTTCTGCTCCTTCGCGAGCACGAGTGCCCGTTGATAGAGGTCGCGGCGGGAAAGCCCGGTGGCAAGCGCGACTTCGCCCACGGCGTCCTTCAGCGAGACCCGCGCGAGGGCTTGTCGCAGCAGCGCATCGGCATCGTCGGCGCTTGGCTGCTCCAGCGCGGTTGGCGGCGCGATGACCAGAACGATTTCACCGCGCGGTTGGCCGGTTTCCGCCAAGCTCTTTGCCAAGGCAACGAGATCGCCGCGTCGAATCTCTTCGTGCAACTTGGTGAGCTCGCGGCACAACGCCGCTTCGCGCGGCCCAAGCGCGCTGGCAAGGTCAGCAAGAGTTGCCGCGATGCGCGGTCCAGTTTCGAACAACAACAACGTCGCCGGAATGCGGGCCAATTCGGTAATGCGCGCGCGCCGCGCCGTTTGTTTGGGCGGCAGGAAGCCGCCGAAGAAGAACTGATCGGTCGGCAAACCGGCGCTGGCTAATGCCGCGAGCGGCGCCGAGGCGCCGGGGAGCGCCGTCACCGCATATCCCGCTTCCTGGGCGGCACAAACCAGCTTGAATCCAGGATCGGACACCAGCGGCGTACCGGCATCCGACACCAGTGCGATCGCTTCTCCCGCGGCAAGCCGCTGCAGCAATCTGGGTCGCGCCGTCGGGGCATTGTGGTCATGGTAGGGCGTCAGCGGCGTGGCGATGCCGTAACGGTCGAGCAGCTTCCGCGTGACCCGAGTATCCTCGCAAGCGATCAGGCCGGCACCCGCCAGCGTCGCCAGCGCGCGCAAGGTGATGTCGCCGAGATTGCCGATCGGGGTTGCGACAATATGCAATCCGGGCGCGACCCGGTCCGCATTGAAGGAATGGCCACCGATGGTGTAACGCCGGGGTGCACGATCGTCGGGGGCGGACGGTTTGTTCATTGCCGCAGCCTATCGCCGCCCTCTGCGGCCGTCATGCCGCGCCGGATTCTTCATTGTTTTCATTTGGTTAACCATTCGCCGCCAGAATGACAGATTGGGGCTGCCTTATAACCCGGGGTATTTGGCCGCTGGGGAGGAGAACCGATTGTCCGCGGACTTGCCGGTGAGGGGGTCGGCCGCCATGCCCACACGGCGCCGCGCGCTGGGCGGTTTGTGGGCGGCGGCGAGCGCCGTTTTGGCGGGCTGTACCAATAACTCGAACTACTTCTCCTCGTTTCCATCCCTGTCATCGACATCGGGTGGCGCACCGGTGCCGGAGGCAAAGCTCGGCACCGGCCAAGTCAAGGTGGCGGTCATTCTGCCGTTGTCGGCGCCCGGTAATGCCGGCATCGCCGGTCAGGCGATGCGCAACGCGGCGGAAATGGCGTTCGCGGAATTCAACGCCAACGCCACTGTCCAACTGCTGATGAAAGACGACGCCGGCACGCCGGAGGGCGCGCGGGTCGCCGCGGAACAGGCGCTCGGCGAAGGCGCCGAGATCATCGTGGGGCCGCTGTTCGCGCAGTCGGTCGGCATCGTCGGACAGATCGCGCGCTCGCGCAACATTCCGGTCATCGCGTTTTCGACCGATACCAGCGTCGCAATGCAGGGGGTTTATCTGTTAAGCTTCCTGCCTGAATCCGACGTGCAGCGCATCGTGCAATACGCTGCGTCCGTCGGCAAACGCTCGTTTGCGGCGCTCATCCCTGACAATCCCTATGGCACGGTGGTTGAAGCTTCCTTCAAGCAGGACGTGGCGCGCCACGGCGGCAAGATCATCGCGCTCGAACGTTATCCGCACGACAAGGTGGCGATGGCGGCGCCGATCAAGACCGTTGCTCAGGCGGCGGTTCACGCCGATGCCATTTTCGTTCCCGACGGCGGCGACGCGGCACCTGACGTCGCTCAGGGGCTCGTCACCGACGGCGTCAACACCAAAAAGGCCCAGCTCCTTGGCAGCGGCTTGTGGGAAGACGATCAGCGGATCACCTCGGCTACAATCCTCAACGGCGCCTGGTACGTCGCGCCGGATCCCGTCGGCTACCGGAATTTTACCGCGCGCTATCGCGCCCGCTTCAAACAGGAGCCGCAGCGTACCGCGACGCTGGCCTATGATGCGGTCGCGCTCATTGCAGCGCTGGTGAAGACGCAAGGCGCGCGCCGGTTCTCGCCGGACGTTTTGACCAACCCGTCGGGTTTTTCCGGCATCAACGGTCTGTTCCGATTCCGTGCCAACGGCACCAATGAACGCGGGCTGGCGGTGCTGCGCGTCACACCGACGGGCGGTCAGATCATTTCACCTGCACCGCGCAGCTTTACCGGCTCGGGAATCTAGGGCGTGAACTGATAAACTTCGCTCGGGCGGAGGCGGCGAGAGTCCGCTTTGCCCCCGAAAACGGACAAGTCATTGCGTCGCCATCAAATGACGCGAAGGGGCGGAAGCGAAAGTCAGGCCGAGCACAGACGCTCGATCATTGAC
>JBAUGC010000462.1:0-3476 GCA_049679485.1 Xanthobacteraceae bacterium | reverse complement strand
TCCCACAACCGGCCGACAAGAGCTTCGGCAGCAGAATAGCCGCCGTCGAGATAGACCGCGCCGATCAGCGCTTCGCAGACGTCGGCGAGGATCGCCGGCCGCTTGCGGCCGCCGGCATTGGCTTCCGAAGAGCCGAGCCGGATGGCCGCGCCGAGATCGATGGTGCGCGCGATCTCGGCGCAGGTTTCCTTGCGCACCAGATCGGCGAGCCGGCGCGAGAGTTCGCCCTCGTCGGCCTTCGGGAAGGCGCGAAACAGCAGGTCGGAAATCACCAGCCCAAGCACGTGATCGCCAAGGAATTCCAGCCGCTGATAGCTGCCGGCGCGATTGCGCGCGCCTTTGAGGGCAGAGATATGGGAAAGCGCGCTGTCGAACAGCGCGGTGTCCTTGAAGCGATAGCCGATGCGCTCCTCAAGCGAACCATCGCCGCGGCGACGGCGGCGGCGCACATCTTTTTGTCCTTCGATTGCGGCGCCGGTCGCGATTGGCGCGGCGGCCACATCAATGGCGGACGGCTGTTGCGGAGAAACGACCGATTTACTTTTGCTCCGGCCGCTCATCGCACCAGGGTGAACAGTCGGGTCCAGCGCACCGTCCAGGGCCAGCGCCAGACTTCCCAGGCGTGCGCGCCGTCTCTAATCGAAAAGAAAATAATCTGCGCCCTGCCGATAATGTTCTCGTAGGGCACATAGCCGACGGCGCTGAGCACGCGGCTGTCGGTCGAGTTGTCGCGGTTATCGCCCATCATGAAGTAATGATCCGGCGGCACCGTGTAGACCTGCGTATTGTCGTAGAAGCCGTTCTCGGTGAGATCGAGCGTGGTGTAGCTCACGCCGCTCGGCAGCGTTTCGCGATAGCGCTTGATGCGCTGGACGGCGCCATCGTCGTCGGTGACGAAATCCTCAATCCGGGTGCGCTTGACCGCCTCGCCGTTGATGTTGAGCACGCCGTCGATCATCTGAATGCGGTCGCCCGGCAGCCCGATGACGCGCTTGATGTAATCGGTGCTGTCGTCCTTCGGCAGGCGGAACACGACCACGTCGCCGCGATTGACCGGCTGGCCGATAATGCGGCCGGAGAAAATCGGCGGTGAAAACGGCAACGAGTAATGGGTGTAGCCGTAGGAATATTTGGAGACGAACAGATAATCGCCGACCAGCAGCGTCGGAATCATCGAGCCGGACGGAATATTGAATGGCTGAAACAGAAAGGTGCGGATAACCAGCGCGATGATCAGCGCGTGGATGATCACGCGCACGGTTTCGGCGAATCCGCCCTCTTTCCGTTTTGACCCGGTTTGCACGCTCATCGGCCTATGGTTCCGCTGTCTTGGGGCGCCCCGCGATCTTGTAACCCTTGAGGCAAACGTGCGCAATCGCACGCGGGATTTCGCCGCGGGGCCGACTTTACCTAGTGATGCCATGTGCTTACTGCCAGAGCTTCGCGGACATGACGAATTTGTCATTGCTGCCGGACGCTGGTGTAAGACCGATATTCGCTGTGGTTCAGGGCGGCGATGCGCGTTACGGAGGTGAGACGGCAATCGCCGAGATAATCACGAAGGCCTGCGCCGTCGGCCCCTCGTCGGTGATGGTGAGATCAATCCGCGCCTCGTAGCCCGCGGGCGTGATCGCTTCCAGCCGCCGTTTGGCGCCGCCGGTCAGCTCCAGCGTCGGCCGGCCCCCCGGAAGATTCACCACTCCCATGTCACGCCACCACACGCCGGCGCGCAACCCGGTTCCCAGCGCCTTGGCGCAGGCTTCCTTGGCGGCGAAGCGTTTCGCGTAGGTCTCGGCGCGATTTCGCCGCCGTTCGGCTTTCGCACGCTCGACCGGCGTGAACACCCGGTCGATGAAGCGATCGCCGTGGCGTTCGAGCACCTTGGCGATGCGGCGCACATCGGTGATGTCGGAGCCGATGCCGAGAATCATAAAGCAGCCCCTGCTCGGGCTCTACCGCGGTCCATCACAGCGCGCATCTTTCGCACCACGGCGGGAAGCCCGTCGAACACCGCCTCGCCGATCATGAAATGGCCGATGTTGAGTTCGACGACCTGTGACAGTGCTGCGATCTGCTCCGCGGTGGTGAAATCGAGACCATGTCCGGCATGGACTTCAAGGCCGGCGCTCGCTGCAAGCTCAGCACCACGCGTGATGCGCGCAAATTCCGAAGCCACCGCATCTGCATTGCTCTGATTCAAAGCGTCACACCAGGCGCCGGTGTGAATCTCGATGACCGGTGCCCCGATCGTGACCGCGGCTTCGATCTGCGCCGGCTCTGCGGCGATGAACAAAGACACGCGAATGCCGGCGTCGGCGAGCTGCGCGACGGCCGCGCGCAACGCTTCGCGCTGGCCGGCGGCATCGAGGCCGCCTTCCGTCGTTCGCTCGGCCCGCCGCTCAGGTACGATGCAGGCCGCGTGCGGGCGCACTTTGCGGGCGATCGCAACCATTTCCGCCGTCGCCGCCATTTCCAGGTTGAGCGGCTTCTTGATAGTCGCCTTCAGCCGCGCGATGTCGTCATCAACGATGTGGCGGCGATCCTCGCGCAAATGCGCGGTGATGCCGTCGGCGCCGGCCGCGATCGCGATCTCGGCGGCCTTGACCGGATCAGGATGCTTGCCGCCGCGAGCGTTCCGCACGGTAGCGACGTGATCGATGTTCACGCCGAGACGAAGAGGAGCGTTCGCAGGCATGACAATAGTTCCTTCGCGCCTATTTGGTCCAGTTTTCGATCTTCAGACCGGGGACGCGCCGAAATTCGCGCTCATTGTTCGTCACAAGGATTAGATCAGTACTGATTGCATGCGCCGCAATCCATAGATCGTTGGCTCCGATCATTTCTCCTTTGGCGGACAGCCCGGCGCGGATCGTACCATAGACGCCGGCCGTCGCAGCCATTAGCGGGACCACGTGGACGATCTGTGTCAATTCCTCCAGACGCAACATCGGTTCTGGCCCAACTTTCTTCTTTGCGATGCCATAAACCAGTGCGCCGTAGGTAATGACCGACAGCACCGCTTCTCCCGGCTTCAAATGTTGAAAACGGGCCCGCGCCTTCTCGGGCCGACCGCGTCGGATATAGACAAATGTATCGGTGTCCAGCAGATAGCGCGGCGCGATCACAACCCGTCGCGCTCCCGCGGTGGGTCGTCGCGCTCGTCCGCCAAGTCTTCTATTGGCAAACTCGCGATAAGTTCGAAAGCACGCGCCATCCCCTTGGATTTTTCGCGCAACACGACCTCGTCGCCCCGCCGGAAGATCTCGACCTCCTTACTATGAAACCTGAAATCTTTCGGTAGCCTAACGGCTTGACTGTTCCCGGACTTGAAGACCCGTGCCGTCGCCATTTTTGAGAAGCCCGGTATATCCGTTCATGTATATACAATCGCCCGCTGCGAATGCAAGCGACGGGGCGAGAGGCTTACATCGCTGGGTACTGATCACGCAGACGACCAACTATCCGTTCACCCGCTC
>JBAUGC010000461.1:0-2176 GCA_049679485.1 Xanthobacteraceae bacterium | reverse complement strand
CGAGACATCCCCTGTTCCGGATATTATCCCGGCGAGCCCCAAAGGCACCGAGTTCGACCCGATTACGAGAGGGGCCGCACTGGTCGTTACAATATTCGTATCTGTCACGAAGTTGGGCGTGTAGCCGATTGCCTGCCCGCTCAGATTAAACAGCACCGAGTCTTGTAAAAAGAAACCAATGCCGATTGTGTTGAGGTTCGAACCATTGCCGACCGAAACCGAGTAAGGTGCCGAATATGGGAAAGACTCCTTTTTGAATGCGGTGATGCTGGCCGGCAAAGCCCCGCTTGCAGTGCTGGAAATCGCCAGCGTTGCGCCCTGGTTTAGAGAGTACGAACGAGCGACCGTTTCGGTATGCAGGTTGTAATAGGGAGTGCCGGTATCCAACAGTGTAGCGTTGGCCCATGAAACTTTGGGCTGACCCGCGCCTACCGTCGAGAAGTTCAGGTTGATGCCAAATTCCGTTGAGCCTGGCGCGTGTGAATTTGGGAAGGTTGTGGGCAGCGTGTCCCAGGCAACCGTGTTCATCGGTTTGAACTGCGCGAGGAGTGCCGGCGTCAACCCAAGCATGACGCAGGGGCTGCATGAGGTCACAGTCTGACCGACCTGCGGACCGTTAGCGAATGCGCCGGGGTTTGCGGTCGTCCCGGTCTGCAGACTGGCCAGCGGTTGACCGTTAGCCGCCACCACGTATCCGGCGGCGGTTCCCGGTACTACAGCCTGGCCAAGTACGCTCCCATAGGCCGCCTTGCTGGTGTTAGCGGTAACGCCAGGAATCCCCGGGTTGTGTCCGGTGGCGGTATCCGCGAAATCACCGGCCCCGAAAATTCCGTAGAGCCCGCCGAAAACTCCCGGTATGCCCTCCGTCGGACCGACGATTGGTCCACTGCTGCCATGGCCGGAGCGATTGTAGATCGCATTCATGATAAAGGCTGACGGCGCACCCGAGGGCGTAATTGCGTTCAAGGTGACGCCAGTCGGGGAATTCGCAGGCACCGACGCGTTCGGGTAAAACGTGAGCGACGGCACTCCCACGAAATTGCCGGTGTAGGTGTAGCCGGACCCGTAGGAATAGTTGACGCCGGTCGGCAAACCGTTCGGAAACAGTGTGGTCGGCGCCGACATATTTGATGGAACGCTGCCAAACGCACTGGGAGAGTAGAATGCGTTGAACGGCGCCGATCCCGTGTCGAATAAATACGTCCTTGGGTCGCCTCCGCCGATACCGACATTGATCGTCAGACGAACCCCGCCACTGCTTTCAACAAGCTGCAGCGGAATGTCGACCGACTGCGCCGCCGCGCCCCACACGCCGGTCGCGCTCAGCAGAAGACCGAGCAGCACAAGCCTCGCCCGGTAGCCGCGGCCCACAGCGCTCCCCTCTGGTTTCGAGCCGACCAGGACTGCTCGCTGCTTTTAAATTTGTGTCAGTGAGCTTGGTACACTCCGCATAATTCTAATATGACGCGACCACTCCGCCCGTAAACGAGTGCAGCGCAGTTATCCACGCCAATGGCTGGAGCGAGTCTAAGACGCCGATTTGGTGTTTGTGTCGCCGAGATCGGACGTGCTGAACGCGACGCCCCTGCTTTACACCCGCGCGATCACCGCTACCGGGCCGCCGCCGGGCGGTCCCTGGTGCTCGGCGCCGCCGGAGACATAGACGGCGCCGGTTCCCGATAAGCCGCTAATTCAGCCGCCGACGGCGGCACGCGCGTGCCGCGTCGAGCCGACGTCGGAATCGTCCAGCATGGTGTGGCGGAAACCGCGCACCACGCCGTCAGGCGAAGCCTCGGCCTTGGCGAAAATGTTCACCAACCGATCCTGCATCCGCGCATCCGCCAGGCCGAGGCCGACGCTCTTGAGCGCTTCAATCACCGACGAAAGATCGATGGAATCCCGCATCAAGGCGTGGCCAATAACGAACGGGCTTTTGGACCAGCGCGAATTGCCCATCGCGATGACGACGTTGTGCATCAGCTCGATGCCGGCGGAGGCAGACGCGACCGACGAAAACAGCTCCCAGTTTTTCAGGACCTGGTCTTCCGCGATCTCGGCCTCGATCTCGGCCAACGCTCGCGCGACTCCAAGGGCCGAAGCGCCGCGCGAATAGCCCATCGAGCTGTAGGCGCTGGTCGTCACCGTTTTGCGGCCGCGATGCAGCGCTGCCTCGATC
>JBAUGC010000460.1:0-3079 GCA_049679485.1 Xanthobacteraceae bacterium | reverse complement strand
GCTAGCGCGCACCCGGCGTTTTCCGGCCGCGCCACAAGGACAGAGCATGCTCCGAAGGACCTCATGACAGACATCCCGATCCTCAATTTCGACAAAGACGGAGTCCTCGAAGGCGAGCTGCCGATTGTCGGACCCGAGATCACGGATGTTGTCCTGCTCTCGCATGGCTGGCATGAAGAACCGCAGAGCGCGATCGGCAACTATGGGAACCTTGTCGGTCCCCTCGAAGAAATTCTCGCGCAGAACCCGGCTCGGTGGCAGGGTCGACGGGCGGCCTATTTCGGTGTGATCTGGCCGTCCGACGAATTTGCGGACGATTTGACTGTGCTCGATATGCGGCCCGACGTCACTGGGCCGCCGCCTACAGGGATCGTCGCGGCAGGCCAGCCGTTGAGCCGAGCGGCTTTGGAAGCCCGTGCGCGGGACGTGGCGCAGTTTCTCGGCATCGACGCCGACCTGCTCGGCGCCCAGGCACTTCAGGCGGCGTCAGATAACGAAGGCGCCCGCGACACGCTCTTATCGACGCTTCAGAGCGCCACAGCCACTCGTCGCAACGAATCTGCGGACGATCAGACAAAAGCTGAGCACAAGGACGCGTTCGATCAAAATGGCGCAAACTTCTTCTCGGCGATCGAACGCGAGTTCCAGCATCTCTCCACTGCCGTCATGGACGCTGTCGCCAACCCGATGATTGAATGGCTCAAGCGGCTACGGGGCGATGCCAACGCGATCACGGCCTTCGTTCTCAACAACCTTGCTTACAACGAAATGAAGATCCGGGCGCGTCTCGTCGGCCGCGGGTTGGCCGACCGTGCGCTTGAGCCGATACTCGCCAGAGGAAAGCGCGTTCATTTGGTCGGACACAGCTTCGGCGGCCGTTTGATGACCGCGGCCGCGGCCGCAGTACACGGCAAAGTCAGCAATCTGACTTTGCTCGAAAGTGCCTTCTCCCAAAATGCCCTCAGCCGGGACGTTGTCTGGGAAATCGATGGGGCTTTCAGGTCAGTGATTGATGACGGTAAGGTCACCGGCCTGATCGTCGCTGCGCACAGCGGTCACGACGCGCCCGTCTGGATTGCGTATCCGCTGGCATCGCGTGCTTACCTCGACACTTATTCGCTGCAGCCTGGGAAAGCCGCTCCCGTTGGCAAGGCAGACGCGCTCGGCCTGTTTTTCGGCGGCCCAACGGATCCGTATGGGGCGATGGGCGCGAATGGCCCTCAGAACTTAGATAGGGTCAGCCGCATCGCGTTTGACGGAACTTCTTTGCCGGCATTAAACCCCGGCGTTCACTCGCTCGATTGCACGAGCTTCGTAGGTGGTCATAACGACGTCTGGAAGCAGGGTTCGGCCTATATCGTGGCGTCCGGCCTTTTGCTCTAGCGGGCAGGCCGCCGCGTCCGGGCGAACCTTTGCTATCTGCACCGCGAGCGCGCGCTTGTGACGAAAGAAGGGGATCGGCTGAGCGCAAAGTGGTCACTTACATCGCCAGAAATTCATCAATGAAAAAGCCGAGTCCCGTCAGATGCTTAGCTATCTGGTTGACATTACTTGTATTTTTCAAAAAAAGTATTATTTTTATGGCGGAGCAGCAAAATGGCCGTATCAGCGCTTTCAGCCGCTAAGACAATTTGCGAACTCAAGAATTGGGACGTCACCAATCTTGCGCTTCAAAAGATTTTGTATCTGGCTCATATGTATCATTTAGGGTGCCACTCAGGGGCACCGCTGATCTTCGAAGACTTCGAGGCATGGAATTATGGCCCCGTCGTCCCGGAACTTTATCGTCGGATGAAGCCTTTCGGGGCAAGCAAGGTTGGAAATGTATTCCATTGGATTGAGCCGGTAAAAGCGGACACTCCAGAATACGAATCTCTTCAAGCTGCGGTTAGCGGCACACGCAATCTCACCGCAGGCCAACTAGTCGCGAACACGCATCGAGATGATGGCGCTTGGGCAACGTTTTATAAACCTGATGTGCGCGGAATAACGATTCCAAATTCGGCGATACTGAATGAATATAACCAGCGCTTCAAACCAGCAGCCTAGCGGCCAAAAAATCGATGGCTTGCTAACAGGGCCCATGGACAAGCGCGATGAGCAGATCGCCGCTCTGCAAGCTGACATCGAAAAGCTAAAACAAAAGCACGCGGAAGATAAGTTTATTTGGACGCTTGGTGGAATTGTAGTTTTCGACACATTTGCATTTTCACATATTGGCAATTGGTCTGGTCCCATTGTCATCGGACTTGTAGAGCTAATCTTCATTCTCATTTTTGCCACCCGATGCGACGTTGATATAGTCGCCACATTGATCGATAAGATAATCGGCGGGATCAGTAGCTTACGCGGCGACAAAACCGAGGAATAATTTTCTAACATTTGCGCTGCCAATAACCACTGAAATCGATGCTCGACCTCGCGCTCAAGGCTAGCGCAGTCAGCCGGTTCACCTGATCGCCATTGCTCATGCGGCGATGATCCTCACGCCATGACGCTTCTTGCGCGTAGCGAAGCAGGTACGCGCCCGCTCCGCCGCACGATCACCGGCCGGCTTGACCCGCCGCGTCCACTAGCTCGTGCGGTCCGCCCTCAGCCAGCCTTCTTTCGCGACTGTGCGCGCGCCGCGGGTCTCGCCTCTTCCTTCGGCTTCTTGCCAGCTAACGGCAGCAGCATTTCCGTCTGCCCCGCGATCCGCTTCGCTCCCTTCTTCGGCCCGCTCTTCGCTGCGGCAGGTGCTTTCGTGCCCTTCTCGTCCGCGAGGCTGCGGCGTAGGGCGTCCATTAAGCTGACCACATTCGGAGCGGTGGCCGAGACCTTCTGTGGTTCCGCAGGAAGGCCGGCGCGCTTCCTTCGGATCATCTCCACGACGGCTTCTTCGTAGTGATCCACGAACTGCGACGGATCGAAGTCACCCTTTTTGCTTTCAACGATGTGATCCGCGAGCTTCAGCATCTCCGGCGGGACCTTCACGTCCGGGATTTCATCGAAGATCGGCTTCTGGTCTCGAATCTCATACGGGTACCGCAGCGTCGTGCCCATGAGGCCTTTGCCCCAGGGCTGGAGCATGATCACATGC
>JBAUGC010000459.1:0-2754 GCA_049679485.1 Xanthobacteraceae bacterium | reverse complement strand
ACATCGAGTTCTTAAAGAGCTGGCTGCGTGTGCTTGCCCGTCCTGCCAGTGGCGCACTCACGGTGCGTCAGCAGGCCGACTTGGATCAAGCGCTGCGAGGGACGCTGGCACTCGAGTATCGGGCCCGTCGGCTGTCGCGTCTTCTCGAATTCCTGGACTCGACTGATTCCGAGGGTCTCTACGCACGGCTATCGCCTTGGTGCGCCTCAGTACGGGGCGACTACGCGTGGATCTTCGACAACGAGGAAGACCTCATCGTCCCGCAGCTTGCCGGAAATGCGCTGGTGGGTTTTGACGTCACGGATTTCCTCGATCACGAGGTCAGTCGTACCCCGGTCACGCTCTATCTGTTCCACCTGGTGCGCCATTTGCTCGACGGCCGGAGGCTCGTCTGCTGGATGGATGAATTCTGGCGACTCCTGGCCGATCCCGCCTTCGAGAGCTTCGCCAAGGATGGGCCCAAGACCTGGCGGAAGTTGAACGGCGTTATGGCGCTTGCGACGCAGAGCGCCAGCGACGTTCTCCAGAGTGCCATCAGCCGCACGATCATTGAGCAGACCCCGACCAAGGTCTTCTTCCCAAACGCCGACGCCATCGCGCAGGACTATCGGGAGGGCTTCGGATTGACGGACCGGGAGTTCCGGCTGGTCAAAGAGGAGCTTGAGCCGGGCTCGCGGTGTTTCCTGCTGAAGCAAGGGCATCAGAGCGTGGTGTGTGAACTCGACCTTAAGGGGTTCGACGCCGAGCTCGCGGTGATCTCCGGCCGCCGATCGGCAGTCGATGTGGTTCACCAGCTCATCGCCCGCCACGGCGCACAGCCGCATCAGTGGTTGCCTCATTTCTACGAGCGGATTCTCAAGCTATCAGGTGCTCGAGTCGCGACCTAAGAGGTGTCACATGTCTCTCAAAGTCATCTTCGCCGTTCTGCTCGTTGGCGTTCTGACCGTCGGTACGTCAAGGCCTGCGCACGCTCAGTTTGCCGTCATTGACGTCGCCTCCATCGCACAACTCGTGCAGGAGGTTAAGCAGCTCGAACAGCAGGTGGCAACGGCACAAAGCCAACTCTCACAGGCGCAAAGCGAATATGCCGCGATCACCGGTAACCGCGGCATGCAGAACCTCTTAAGCGGCACGAACCGGAACTACCTGCCCACCGACTGGGCACAACTCTCCCAGGTGATGGGCGGGAGCTCGGGCAGCTACCCGACGATGGCTGCCTCTGTCTCTGGCCTTGTGAGCACCAACGCCATCCTGACGCCCGCGCAGGTCGCGACGCTGTCGCCGAGCGAGCAAGCGCGCGTGACTGCGGCGCGACAGAATGCCGCGCTCTTGCAGGCGACCTCGCGGACGGCGCTTGCGAACTCGAGCGATCGCTTCGCTTCACTCCAGCAATTGATCGGCGCGATCGGGTCTGCAGCGGATCAGAAAGCCTCCCTCGATCTCAATGCGCGAATTGCTGGCGAGGAGGCGATGCTTCAAAACGAGCACAACAAGCTGGCAGCGCTCTATCAGCTCGCGCAGTCCCAGGAGTGGGCAAGCACGCAGCAGGCGCGCGAAGAGGCCATTGCCGATCAAGGGTCCTTGCGGACGCTACCGGCGATGGGGCTATAGCGCTTCACGCGGGTGAGTTACGACTGAGAGTGCGCGCCGATGGGATTTTTTGCCGAATTCAATAGCTGGCTGAACGCGTTGCTCACGGGATACATCGGCAACAACACGGCGTTGATTGCAGGCGCACTTGAGCCGGCGATTGTCACTCTGGGGGTCATCTACGTGATGGTCTGGGGATACCTGCAGCTGACGGGGCAGATCGATGAGCCGTTTATCAGTGGCGTGAAGCGGATTGCGACGCTCGCGGTCATTCTGGGGTGTTCACTGCACCTGTGGCTCTACAACACGCTCATCGTCGATACGTTCTTCAACGCGCCTTCGGAGCTCGCAGGGGTCGTCGTCGGTGCCTTTGATCCGGTCACCATCATTGATCAGATCATTTTCGAGGGCGGGGATGCCGCGAATCTCCTTTTTCAGAAAGGCGGGCTTCTGAATGGCAACTTCGCCTTCTACCTGGCCGCCGTCATCGTCTACTTCATCGTCGGAGTGACCGCGATCTACGCGATCTTCCTGCTTTCGCTATCGCGCATCGCGCTCTCTGTGCTCCTCGCCTTGGGGCCACTCCTGATCGCGCTGCTTCTCTTCGAGAGCACCAAGCGGTTCTTCCAGGCGTGGGTCGCGCAGCTCATGAACTACGCCTTCATCGCCATCCTCACGGTGCTGGTCGCCGCTTTGATGATGCACGTCGTGACCGTTGCAGCGCAGGACGCCGTCGCTGACGGCGGAAAGATACAGATCGCGAATGCCGCACGGCTCTGTATGGCGTCAGGACTCACGTTCCTCGTCATGCGCCAGGTCATGCCCATGGCCGCAGGTCTTGCGAGCGGGCTCGCGTTATCCACCTTCGGGGTCGTGAGTGCGGCTCTGGTGTGGGGACTCGGAGGCAGCGTTCGCGGTACGGGGCGGTTTGTTCGCGGTCTCGGCGATTCCGAGACCGGACGGTACGACCCTCTAAGTCGCAAGGCGGGTCATTACACGCGCCGCGCGGTCCTCGGCGTGGTCGGCCGCCGATGGCGGGATAACCAGGTTCGAGATGCGAGGTAACGGCAATGAGTGGATTTATGAGGCTGACGGGGCTCGTGCTTTTGCTGCTGGCCGCGGGGTGTAGCGCGCATCGCACGCGCGTGGATTGCGACGGACGGT
>JBAUGC010000458.1:0-1847 GCA_049679485.1 Xanthobacteraceae bacterium | reverse complement strand
GCCGAAGCCTGATCTCGGGGCTCAGTGAGCAACGCGAATAGAGCCAGGTCATGCAAAGCATGACGCGCCCATCTCCTCGGCCTGACATGAACACGCCCAATGGAGTTCTGGAAATCTACTCGAGTCGAGGCTGAGGAAAGCTTAAAAGCTTTTGTGCTAGCGGTTTCAATGGCCGGCTTCGGACAAAGATTTCGCAAGATGACGCTGCCAACGTTTTCTCAATTAGCAAGAATCACAAATTATCTGTAAGATGATGAAATGATATTTGACAGACAAAAACGGCTATTGGCCCTTCTGGACACGCACGGCGGCGAGGTCAACAAACTCGATTTTCAGAAGTTGCTATTCTTGTACTGCATGAATGTTGAGCGCATCCTAAGCTACGAATTTGTGCCTTACAAATTCGGCGGTTTCTCATTCACTTCTTATGCGGACAAGCGCCGCCTCACCGATAACGGGCTGCTGGACGACACCGAGCGCAGCTGGAAGCTGACGCGGGCCGGAAAGACGGCGGCGAAAGTGAATGCCGCCACCCGGACCGGGATGCACCTGTTTGCCAAGCAATATGCGGGCTTGCGGGGAGAGGCGCTTGTGGCGGCGGCGTATCGCCAGCACCCCTACTTCGCGATCCGGAGTGAAATCATTGGCCGCATCCTGAAGCGCGATGCTCCGGCGCTGGCGGCGGTCGAAGCGGCCCGGCCTCGTCCGGGAACAGCCGGTATTTGTACAATCGGATACGAGGGACACTCGCTTGAGGCTTACCTGAATTTGCTGCTCAAGAGCGGTGTAACGGTGCTCTGCGACGTTCGCCGCAATCCCCTCAGCCGCAAGTACGGCTTCTCCAAACGGACGTTATCAAGCAGTTGCGACGGCGTGGGCATCCGGTACGAACACTTGCCCGAACTCGGGATCGACGGGCAGCGCAGGCGCGAACTCGAAACTCAAGCCGACTATGACGCGCTGTTTGCAGACTATGAACGCGACGATCTCCCGCAGCAGCAAGAGGCGCTGGCGCGGATCACCGCTTGGGTCAGAAAGGGCGCGCGCGTGGCGCTCACTTGCTATGAGAGCCAGCCGCACCAATGTCATCGTCACTGCGTCGCTGAGGCGTTGGAACGCACTGCGGACCGCGACTGGCGTGTAGAGCACTTGTAAGCCTCATGGCACAGGGTCGGGTCTTAATCACGGTCAAGACGTATCCGACGCTCTCGCGCAAATATGGTGAAACCGTCTGCACGGCGGGCGTTTGCGAGGACGGCGCGTGGGTGCGTATTTATCCCGTGCCGTTCCGGAGGCTCGACGAGACCGAGCAATACAAAAAATACGACTGGATCGACTGCAAACTGATCAAGAGCAAAAGCGATCCGCGCCCCGAAACCCGCCATGCTGCCGACCTGTCAGACCTCAAGCCCGTCGAGCACATGGGCACTGAAGACGCCTAGCGCGATCGCCGCAAACTCCTGTTGAGGACGGCGCGGGTTCACACACGGTTGCAGCCGCTGATCGACGCGGCCAAGGCCAATACAGCGTCACTGGCTGTTTTCAAGCCGGCCAAAGTCATCGACTTTCTTGTTGAGGAAGAGGAGCGCCAATGGGACGGCGCGAAAGTGGCGGAGATGCGCGCTAAAACCCGGCAAACTGAGCTGTTCGCCGAAGAGTCCTGGCGGAAGACGTTCAAGATCATTCCCAAGCTCCCCTACAGCTTTTCCTACAAGTTCAGCGATGCCGACGGGCGGGAATCGACGCTACAGATATTGGATTGGGAAATTGGCGCGCTCTACTGGAACTGCCTAAAGCAATGCGACGACAACGAGGCCGCAGCGCTCGAAAAGGTTAAGGTGAAATAC
>JBAUGC010000457.1:0-1867 GCA_049679485.1 Xanthobacteraceae bacterium | reverse complement strand
GGCCATCCGGCCACGCGTCGCTGGGGAATCACGCCCGAACCCGCCGTCTATCGGTGCCGCGGGACTAGTGAGGCTTGAGTTGGTCAGCAGACCTCAAGATGATTTCAGGCTTTCCCTTGTACAAATCGATTGATCCGGTGACGTCCACCGTTTTGCCTGTTAGGCCTTCGACGCTGGGAAATTTAGCGGCATCCTCCTTGAAGATTACCGCAGTAAAGGCGTTGTTCGGATAATTGCCCACAAAGTCGATAAAAGTCGTCTCTGAGCGATTTGCGAAATGAACCTCACTGACCGTTCCTTCAATTGTCGCCGTTTGTCCCACATGCGCTTGAGCGTCGGTCGGTTGAATCGTTTCAGCGAGCGCGGGCGCGGGCGTTGCGCCGAGGGCTAGGACACAGATGGCAATGATTGTTTTCACGGATTCTTCTGCTCGATGTATGTGGAGCATGGACTGAAATGGGCAGACAGGTAGCTGTAGTGCTTTACGTGGTGGCGATGGTAGCCGTCATAGTCGGTGTAGATTTCGTGTTCTTCAGAAACCGATTCTGGGAACGCCTGACAGTGAATATTGGCATCGTCTTGGTGTTCGCAGCTTTCTACTTCAGATTCCTCAGGCGTTCGTGAACAAGGCGCGATAGCGCCCTTTCGCCGCGATTGTGCATTAAGAAATCGGACTGGCGCCTTTTGGCGATTTCCGACCCAACTAGTCGGTTTCCGATGTCGACGGGGCGACACCCCATAAACCGAAATGCCTCACGACTCGCGCCGGGCCGGGCCGGGCCGGGCGATCGATATGGCCGAGGTCGCGGCCGGGATCAAGCCGGTCGCGCACGCGCTGCTTGATCGTCCTCGCATCGGGAAAGCCGCCGTCGGCATTGCGTTCCCAAATCGTCTCTTCGTTGTATGTGAGGAGGAAGATACCGCCGGTTCCGGGCATGAGCGCCACTTCGCCGAGATCGGTTCCAAACGTCGACAATATCTCTTGCGCAAGCCAAGCCGCGCGCATGAGCCATTGGCATTGCGTGCAATAGGTGATGACGATCCGCGGTTTCGATGCAGTCATTGCAAAGCCGTTTGAACGAGCCATCAGTTAAGACGCGCGGCCGGTCAGCACGTCGCGTTCTTTCATGAGCGTGGCGAGCAGGTCCTCTTGCTCCCGAATGCGGTCTGCCATGAGCGCTTCGTCCTCGCCGCAGGAGAAGGCGGCAGCCTGCTCGGCCAGCTCCCTCAGGTTCTCGCGTACGGCGGCGACGGCCGCGTCAAGTTGGGCAAGGGTTGCGGGCATGGTTTTTACGTCCTCCCCGAGCGCGGCCCGGCGCCAGCTAGAGCTAGCAAAACGCCGAGCGGTACAAACTTTAAACCCTGACGCCATCCGACAAGATCACTGATCAAGATACCAAATATCAAGTAGGCGAGCGCCAAAACACGGGGAATCCCCACCATCGAGGTATCCTGTGGAATGACGGCAAGCAGATTCGGCACACGATCAAGTCGTCTCGCCTCGTCTATCGATTCAGCCATCCCCAATATCGTCGGGCTATCGCGGGAAGCACCATTGCCGCGGCAAAGATGCTGATGAATCCGGCAAGTGCGACCGTTGAATTTTCGGTCCAATATTCTGTTCGAAGCAAATTAGGCTCGGCAATCACGCGGCTCTTCAGATCTTTGGGCTCCTTCGGAATACCTTCAGCAAAGGTCGGAACTTCTGTCAGAAGTTGGCGAACGATGTCCGACCGTTCCTTGATGCTAGCTTCAAGTCTTTGGCGAGTCTCGCGTTCGGTTTTCGTCTCGTCATAATGCCGTTGAAAGACTGTCCTTGGACTCGCTACCGTTTCGGCTGCTAACTTCATTATTTCCGCATTTGAGA
>JBAUGC010000456.1:0-1841 GCA_049679485.1 Xanthobacteraceae bacterium | reverse complement strand
TGGGTGGGGAAGGAAACTGCCCCCGGGTCACGGCCTCGGCATCGCGGCGCATCGTAGCTTCGTCAGCTACATCGCCACCGTGGTCGAGGTCGCTGTCGACAACAAAGGTAACCTCTCGGTGCCGCGTGTCGACACGGCGATCGATTGCGGCTTCTACGTCAATCCGGAGCGCATCCGATCGCAGATTGAAGGCGCGGCCGTGATGGGGCTGTCGCTCGCCAAATACGGGGAGATCACGCTCAAGAACGGACGCGTGGAGCAGAGCAACTTCGACGACTACCCGGTGGTCCGCCACGACGAATCGCCGGCAGTGACGAACACTTATATCGTCGAGAACGGCATCGAAGTGCCATCCAGCGGGGTCGGCGAGCCTGGCATGCCGCCGTTCACGCCGGCGCTCTGCAATGCCATCTTTGCCGCGACCGGCAAGCGCATTCGCCGGCTGCCAATCGCTAATCAGCTGGCGTAATTCGAACTGCCGCTGACTTCGGCGCACCAACGGTTCCGGAACTCGGCCCCTCCCGAATTCCGGTTTTTATTTCCATCACCACAACACCGCCGGTTTTATCGATTCTCCGGCGGCGTTGGGCCGACAATTTTAACCCCGGAATCACGCTTGTGACCTGCGCCGGAGCATGTCACCAAGCTGCCGATGTTGTCTGGTGCCCCGAAGATCGAAATTTACCCAATCGACCGCGTGGAGATCGCGGTTGAGGCGTGGCCGTGGGAGTTTGCTCGGGTACGGCGCGACGAGATCGATCGGAGTTTTGTTGAGCGCCAGCGCAAAGGACCGGCCCTGTGGAACGGCCGGGTGCTTCTTCTCCGCCGCTACGCCGTTCGCGATGGTGTGCTGCAAGGCGCCTGTTTTGAAACCGACTACGCCAGTTTCCTGGCGTGGCGGGACTGGGGCTTCCCCGATGCAAATGTCTTCAATATTTTCGCCGCGGCAGCGCTGCAATCAGCCGACGGCGCCTTTCTGGTCGGCGAAATGGGGCCATCGACGGCGAGCGCAGGCTCGGTCTATTTCCCCTGCGGGACGCCCGATCCCGCTGACGTAAGCGCTGACAGCACCCTCGACCTTACCGGCAGCGTCAGCCGCGAGCTTTTGGAGGAGACCGGCATCGACATCGCTACGCTTGTGGCGGAGCCCGGCTGGACCATGGTGCATGATCGCGGCTTTATGGCATTGATGAAACGGCTCCGGGCGCGGGAGAATGCGGAGGAATTCCGCGCCCGAATCAAGATGAACATCGCAAACCAGGCCCGGCCCGAATTCTGCGACATCCACGTGGTCCGCGGGCGCGCCGATCTCGACCACCGCCTGCCGCGATTTGTCGTTGCATATTTGGAGGACGCGTGGCGGCAATGAGCCGGGTGTCAGCATGCGCGAGGCAGACATGAAGCTCGCCAAAATCCTGAAACATTGCCGCGTCAGCAAACCTGGTCATTTCCGGCTGGCCGATTGTGATCCCGCCGAAACATTTGGCCTCGCCATCGACAAGGATGACGTTCAGGCGATGCTCGCGGACGGTATTGCTCGCCTCGCGGATCTACAGCAGCGGCTTTACGCGCAGGATCGCTGGGCGGTGCTGGTCGTGCTGCAAGGCATGGATGCGGCCGGCAAAGATAGCGTCATCAAGCACGTCATGTCCGGTGTGAATCCCCAGGGATGCGAGGTGCACGGGTTCAAACAGCCGAGCGAGGAGGAGTTGCAGCACGACTTTTTCTGGCGTGCACACGCGCGTCTGCTGTCGCGTGGTCAGATCGGTATTTTCAATCGGTCCTATTACGAAGAAGTCCTGGTAGTGCGGGTGCATCCGAGCCTGCTGACGCGCGAAAGG
>JBAUGC010000455.1:0-2036 GCA_049679485.1 Xanthobacteraceae bacterium | reverse complement strand
GTCTATAGTTAGACCGGCCAGGAAAATCCGCTTTTCCGAGGGCGGGGGCCTGGAAGAGGCGCGCGCGCTGCCGGCCCGGCGCCGCCAGGATCGCCGCTTCGCCCATACAATGAATGGGTGTACGTCGTCAGAACCTTTTGGACAAGTTAGCAAAGGCTTTAAGAGAGGATCTGGTCCATCTGAGTTGAAGTTGAGGCTGCAGGTGAGTAGTGCAGCCGGCGTCGTAGCTCGATGGTTTTCAGCTTGATGTTTTGCCTCCGTGTCAGGATGGTTTGACCACGACCGCAATAGACATCAGCCGGGGTGAGGTTGTTGAGGCTTTCGTGGTAACGCCGCGAGTTGTAGTAGTCGACGAACTCGGCCAGGCGCGCTTCGAGTTGGCCGGGCAGGTAGTAGTTCTCGAGCAGGATCTGATTCTTCATGGAGCGGTGGTAGCGTTCGATCTTGCCCTGGGTCATCGGGTGATAGGGCTTGCCGCGGGTATGGGTCATGCCGTGCTCCGCGAGCCAGGAGCCGAGCTGAGCCGACACGTACGACGGCCCATTGTCGCTCAGCAGACGCGGCCGATGCCGAACGCGGACCCGCTCCAAGCCGCAATTGCGTAGAGCGATTGCCAGCGTGTCGGTGACGTCGGTGGCGGTCATGGTGGTGCACAGCTTCCAGGCCAAGATGTAGCGCGAGAAGTCGTCGAGCACGGTCGACAGATAGAACCAGCCCCAGCCAATCACCCGCAGGTAGGTAAAGTCGGTCTGCCAAAGCTGATTGGGTGCGGTGGTGGGCTGGACGAAGTGGTCGGCGGCCTGGAGCAGGATGAAAGCCGGACTGGTGATCAGGTCGTGCGCTTTCAAGAGCCGGTAAACCGAGGCTTCCGAGACGAAGTACTGCTGCTGGTCGACGAACGAGACCGCCAACTCCCGCGGCGATAGCGCCGGCTCCTTGAGCGCGAGCTCGAGCACCGCTTCAGTAACCGCAGCAGGGATTTTATTCCACACCCGCCGCGGCGCCGATAGGCGATCCCGCAGGCCCTCAGCCTGGCCGGCGCGATAGCGATCGTACCAGCAATAAAACGTGGAGCGCGGGATGCCGAGGTGGTCCAAGGTGCGCCGCACCGACAACGACGACTGCTCGACCAGCCGGATGATCTCCAGCTTCTCGGCGGCCGCGTACCTCATGTATCGGACTCCCCATCGCCCAGCACGCTTTTTTTGAGCAGGCGGTTCTCCATCATCAGCTCGGCCAACAGTTCCTTGAGCTGATGCCTCTCCGCCCGCAACCCTTTGACCTCGTCACTGGTCGCTTCACGCGCGGTATCGCCGGCCAGCCGCTTCTTGCCCGCCTCCAGGAAGTCCTTCGACCAGCGATAGTAGAGGTTCTGGTTGATCCCTTCCTTGCGGCACAGCTCGGCCACGCTATCCTCGCCGCGCAGGCCCGCGATCACGATCCTAACTTTGTCCTCAGCCGAGAAGTGCCGCCGGGTCGCCCGTCTTATGTCGCGTACCGCCTTCTCCGCCTCGTCCGAGTGCGTGTCGATTTTCGATCTCATCTCCCGCTCCTGCCGCGGTTAAAGATGAACCAAAAATCCTCTCTTCCTCAATCGCTAGAAACTGTCCAACTTGTGCTGACGGGGAACACTACCGTACATGCGGTGTGCTCGGCAGCGTTCGCACGGCTATCAGATTAGGTTGCAGCGAGAGGTGGTGCAGAGCAAATTGATGTTTGGTGGTTTACGATCGTCCGCGCCGTGCGCTATAGCGATTGCAGGGAGAGGCCCATGGAAATCCCGGTTATCGATGTCGCCCCGCTCTTCAGAGACGACCCTCGCGAACACAAACGCCTCGCGGATCTGTGGGACAATGCTTTCGAGACTATCGGTTTCGCGACGATTGTCGGTCATGGGATACCGCTTGCGTTGATGGAGAGTCTTCAGACCGAGGCCAGGAAATTTTTCAACCTGCCGATCGACGAGAAGATGCGCTGCACCTATCCCGGCGAACAGCGCGCTCAGGGCTACGTACCGATGGGCGTCGAAACGGTCG
>JBAUGC010000454.1:0-1984 GCA_049679485.1 Xanthobacteraceae bacterium | reverse complement strand
ATCTTTCCGCATTCCACAACTTGAACGCCGGCAGCGACCGCAACCTCCCGCACAATTCCGGCAAATGGCGCACGCAGTGTGTGTTCCATTTTCATCGCCTCGATCACCGCCAGCCGCTGCCCGCCGGCAACCTCGTCACCCAGGGTGACGAAGAGTTCCAGCACCCTGCCGTGCATCGGCGCCTTGATGATGCCGTCGCTACTACCCGCTTCTGTCGCGGCGACTGAGATGTCCTGCAACCGGACCCGCGTCTGCCGGCCGTTATGCACGACATAGGCTTCATCTCCGGCGACGAAAGTCCTCGCATCTGGCGCTGGTGCTGTTCCGTCGATGACGACCTTCATGCCATCTTTGCCGTAAGTGACGGTTGCATTGGCGCCGTCGCCGTCAATCACAACGGGAACGATGACGGAGCGCTGGCCGCCGAGTTGAAACCCATCGCGCGCCGCCCAGGGCAAATTCGCTTCTCCGGCAGCAGTGTCTTCGCCGGCAAGGACGCTTGCGGCGCCGGCTGCTGCGGCAGCGCGATCAGGGCTGTGCGGCACCGCGCCGAGCGCCGCCAAATGGCGATCGATGAAGCCGGTATCGACCTTGCCCTCGCGAAAGCTTGGCGCACGGCACAGTGCCCCAAGAAACGCGACATTGCTACGCACGCCGGCGACAAGCGTGTGATCAAGCGCAGTCGTCATCCGCTCGATCGCCGCATCGCGCGACTGCGCATGCACGACGAGCTTTGCGATCATGGGATCGTAGAACGGGGTTACCTCGCCGTCTTGTTCGACACCGCTTTCCACGCGGATATCGGCAGGCAGTTCCAGGCCTACGATCTTGCCGGTTGACGGCAGGAAGCCGTTTTCCGGGTCTTCGGCATAAACCCGCGCCTCGATCGCATGACCGTCGAAGCGGATTTGCGCTTGTTCGAGCGGCAGCTTTTCGCCGGCGGCGACCTGGAACTGCCAGGCGACGAGGTCGATGCCGGTGACTTCCTCGGTCACCGGGTGTTCGACCTGTAGCCGCGTGTTCATTTCGATGAACCAGAAGCCGTCGGCGCGCAATCCGGCGGTGCTATCGGCGACAAATTCGACCGTGCCGGCACCGACATAGCCGACCGCCTTCGCTGCCGCGACCGCGGCAGCGCCCATTTGCGCCCGCAACGGTCCGCTCATTCCCGGCGCCGGCGTTTCCTCGATCACCTTCTGATGACGGCGCTGCAGCGAGCAATCGCGCTCGCCGAGATGAACGACATTGCCATGCCTGTCGGCAAAGACCTGAATTTCAATGTGGCGCGGTGCTGAGATATATTTCTCGATCAGCACGCGGCTCGAACCGAACGCGGTCGCGGTCTCGCGGACCGCGCCTTCAAGCGCATCATCAAAAGCGGCTTGCGTATCGACACGGCGCATGCCCCTGCCGCCGCCCCCCGCCGCCGGCTTTATCAGGACCGGATAGCCGATTGCGTCCGCTTGCTCACGGAGAAATTTCGCCTCCTGCCGCTCGCCGTGATAGCCCGGCACGATGGGGATGCCGGCTTTCTCCATCAACGCCTTGGCGCGATCTTTAAGGCCCATCGCCCGCATCGCCGCCGCCGGCGGTCCCACGAATACAATACCGGCTTGTTCGCACGCGTCGGCGAAGTCGCCGCTTTCGGACAAGAACCCGTAGCCCGGGTGGACGCATTCCGCGCCCGCCAGCTTTGCGGCTTCGATCAACCGGTCGATCGACAGATAGCTCTCACTCGGCTGGGCGGGACCGATGAAATAGGCCTCGTCGCAGAGCCGGCGATGCAGGGCGTTGGCATCCGCCGCCGAACAGACCGCGATCGTGCGCATGCCGAGGCGTTTGGCGGTGCGCGCGATGCGGCAGGCGATTTCGCCGCGGTTGGCAATAAGGACGGAGCTGAACATCACCGAGGACTTGCCGCGAGCGCAGTTTTTTTACAATTGGCTCATTGCGACCGCACCGGCCCGCCCGTGTTGGCGCTGGG
>JBAUGC010000453.1:0-6443 GCA_049679485.1 Xanthobacteraceae bacterium | reverse complement strand
GCGATGAATATCCGCCCGCGGCGCAGCGTCCTCTACATGCCCGGCTCGAACGCGCGCGCCATGGAGAAAGCGCGCGAACTGCCGGCCGACGCCGTGATCTTCGATCTCGAAGACGCCGTGGCGCCCGACGCCAAGGCGAAAGCGCGCGAGCTGATCGTTCAGGCGCTGCAGAAAGGCGGTTTCGGCAACCGCGAGGTGCTGGTCCGGATCAACGGGCTCGATACCGCATGGTGGCTTGACGATCTGGCCGTCGCTGCCGCGGGGCCCGATGCGATCCTGGTGCCGAAGGTTTCCACACCCGATCAGCTTCACCAGATCGGCAAGCACCTCGTCGGTGTCACCAAGGAAGAGCGCATCCGCATCTGGGCGATGATGGAAACGCCGCTCGCCATGCTCAATGCGCGCGACATCGCGGCCGCCGCACTCGATCCGGAAACGCGGCTCGCCGGCTTCGTCATGGGGACCAACGATCTCGCCAAGGACACCCGCGCGCGCCTCCTGCCGGGCCGGGCGCCGATGTTGCCGTGGCTGATGAATTGCGTGGCGGCGGCGCGCGCTTACGGTCTCGATATCCTCGACGGGGTCTATAACGAACTCGGTAATGCGGAGGGTTTCGCCGCCGAATGCCGGCAGGCGCGCGACCTCGGCTTCGATGGCAAGACGCTTATTCATCCGCAGCAGATCGCGCCCTGCAACGAAGCCTTTTCGCCAAGCGCGGACGAGGTGTCCTGGGCGCGTAAGATTATTGCGGCGTTCGAACTGCCCGAGAGCAAGGGCAAGGGCGTCATTCAGGTCGACGGCCGCATGGTGGAAATCCTGCACGCCGACATGGCGCGGCTGACAGTGGCGATTGCGGACGCGATTGCGCAGACACACACAATCCCGTCATCCTGAGGTGCGAGCCATCAACGCGGTCACGCGCGTCTTCGACGCGCTATGGCGAGCCTCGAAGGATGCGGCCGGAGCGCCCGGGCCGTCGTCCTTCGAGGGCCGCTTCGCGGCCGCCTCAGGATGACGGAATTTAAGTCTTCAATCGATAACCGGTCTTGAAGATCAACAACACGATCCCGAGGCACAGAGCGAGAAAGATGAGGATCGCCGCGACGCTGATGCCGACGTGCACATCGGCAAGGTCGAAGAAGCTCCAGCGGAAGCCGCTGATCAGATAGACCAGCGGATTGAACAGCGTCACCGTGCGCCAGAACGGCGGTAGCAGGCTCGTCGAATAGAACGTGCCGCCGAGGAACGTGAGCGGCGTGATGATGAGGAGGGGCACCACTTGCAGCTTATCGACGCCGTCGGCCCAGATGCCGATGATGAAGCCGAGCAAGCTGAAGCTGACCGAAGTCAAAACCAGGAACGTGAACATCCACAGCGGATGGGCGATGTGCATCGGCACGAACAGCGCCGATGTGCCGAGCACGATCAGCCCGAGCACGATCGATTTCGTTGCGGCGGCGCCGACGTAACCGAGCAGGATCTCGAACGTGGAGATCGGCGCCGACAGGACTTCATAAATGGTGCCGGTGAAGCGGGGGAAGTAAATGCCGATCGCGGCGTTGCTGACGCTTTGCGTCAGCAGCATGAGCATCATCAGTCCCGGAACGATGAAAGCGCCGTAGCTGACACCCTCGATCGTCGAGATGCGCGCGCCGATGGCGGCGCCGAACACGACGAAATAGAGCGAAGTCGAAAGTACCGGCGAGATGATGCTCTGCATCCAGGTCCGCCTGGTGCGCGCCATTTCGGCGCGGTAAATCGCACTGACCGCTTCAAGATTCATCGGCGTTCGCTCACCAAGTCGACGAAAATGTCCTCGAGCGAGCGTTCCGTCGTCGCGAGGTCTTTGAAGCGCAATCCGGCGCTGCGCAGGTCGTCGAGGAGGTCGGTCACGCCGATATATTCACGCTGCGTGTCGTAGCTATAGATCAGCTTACGGCCATCATCAGCAAGCGCGAGTTGATGCTTGGCGAGTGCCGCGGGGACGGCGGCGATCGGCTCGCGCAGTTCCAGTGTCAATTGCTTCTGGCCGAGCTTGCGCATCAGTTCGGCCTTGTTCTCCACCAGAATGAGTTGGCCCTTGTTGATGACGCCGATGCGGTCGGCCATCTGCTCGGCTTCTTCGATGTAATGGGTGGTCAGAATGATGGTCACGCCGGAGGCGCGCAGCGCCCGCACCATCTCCCACATGTCCTTGCGCAGCTCAACGTCGACGCCGGCGGTCGGCTCGTCGAGAAAGAGAATGCGCGGCTCGTGCGCCAGCGCCTTGGCGATCATCACGCGGCGCTTCATGCCGCCGGACAGCGTCGCGATCTTGCTGTCCTTCTTTTCCCAGAGCGACAGGTCTTTCAGTACCTTCTGGATGTAAGCGGGAAACGGCGCTTTGCCGAACAGGCCGCGGCTGAACGTTGCCGTCGCCCATACCGACGTGAACATGTCGTTCGCCAGTTCCTGCGGCACCAGACCGATCAGCGCGCGGGCGGTGCGGTACTCGGCGGTGATGTCGTGGCCATCGACCATGACGCTGCCGCTCGACGGCGTGACGAGGCCGCAGACGATGCTGATCAGCGTCGTCTTGCCGGCGCCGTTAGGGCCGAGCAAAGCGAAAATCTCGCCGGTGCGGATGTCCAGGTTGATGTCTTTGAGGGCCTGGAAGCCGGAGGCGTAAATTTTGTTCAGATGCGAGATGGAAATGGCAGCGGTCATGCACACCCCGCATCGGCGGGATGGCTCACACCCAAGGCCGTGTCGCCTTCGACTTCGCCTCAAAAGTGTCGATCTGGCCATTCTTGACCATGGTGAGGCCGATGTCGTCGAGCCCGTTGAGCAGGCAGTGCTTGCGGTGCGGATCGATCTCGAACTTCACCACGCCGCCGTCGGGGCCCCGGATTTCCTGCTTGGCGAGATCGACGGTCAGCGTGGCGTTGGCGCCGCGCTCGGCATCATCGAACAGCTTTTCCAGGTCCTCCGGTGAAACCTGCACCGGCAGGACGCCGTTCTTGAAACAGTTGTTGTAGAAAATATCGCCGAACGAGGTCGAGATCACGCAGGTAATGCCGAAATCCTTGAGCGCCCAGGGGGCGTGCTCGCGCGAGGAGCCGCAGCCGAAATTGTCGCCGGCCACCAGAATCTTTGCCTTGCGATAGGCCGGCTTGTTGAGCACGAAATCGGGATTCTCGCTGCCGTCGTCGCGATAGCGCTTTTCCGAGAACAGGCCTGTGCCGAGGCCGGTGCGCTTGATGGTTTTGAGAAATTGCTTGGGAATGATCATGTCGGTGTCGACATTGATCATCTTCAGCGGCGCCGCGACGCCTTCAAGCACGGTGAACTTTTCCATCTTTCAATTCCTGCGCTTTCCGTAGCCGCTAGATGGCGTGGCTTCGGGCGCCGGTCAACCCTGCGCCGCCACGGCGGTTTTCGCGGTTTCCCCGGCGTTGAGCTTCGATTCGCGGTCGAGCGTGCACACCTGTACGTGATACTCGGTATAGTACTTCTGCCGCGCCAGCCGCTGGGCCGCGAGATGCTCCGGATTGGTCCGCCAGGCGCGCAGGCCTTCCTCATGCTCGAACTCGACGATGGTCACGCGCTCGCCATCGTCGGCGAAAAAGCCTTTGTGCGAGATATAGCCCGGCATCGTTTCGGCGATCGCGGCCATGCGATCAACCAGGGCAACGTACTCGTCCCGGACTCCCGGCTTCAGGCGGGAGCGAAACACCGTCACGATCATGGCATTGCTCCTCGTATCGGGCGAAATGCCCGCGCTCCGTCTAGCATAACTTCGGCCCGGGTCAGCGCAGGTGGCTCGTGCCCTGCTGCGTCTCGCTCTTTGGCAAGCCGCCAAGTCCGTCGACCCAGGCCGGCGCCGAGCGCCGCCAAATCTGCTGCTTTGGCGGCAATTGATCGCGCTGGCGCAAAATGCCAACCCGCAACATGTATGAGTCCTTCGGGCCGTCGCCGGGCGCCGTGGAAAAAATCGGCGAGCCGCATTTCGGACAGAACGCTTGCGCCCGCCGATTGCCGCTCTCCGCGACTTTTTCGTAGAGCGTCGGCTGCCCCGTCATCTTGAACGCGCTGCCGGGCGTCGGGACCGAGACGCGAAACGCCGATCCCGTGCCCGACTGACAATCGGTGCAGTGGCAAATCGTGACTTTCTGCGGATCGACCTCGGCCTCGATTTTGATGAAGCCGCAATGACACGCGCCGTCGACTTTCATGATGCAGCTCCTTTTGCTTCCTCGGCCGATCTTTCGATCACCGCCATGTCGGCGTCCGAAAGGCCGAAATGATGGCCGATCTCGTGTATCAGCACATGCCTGACGACCGCGCCCAGCGTTTCGTCATGTTCGGCCCAGTAATCGAGAATGGGCCGCCGATAAAGCCAGATCATATTGGGCATCTGCACCGGCGCGCTCTCGGAGCGGAACGGCAGGCCGACGCCCTGGAACAGGCCGAGCAGATCGAACTCGCTTTCGGCGCCCATCTGGTCGAGCACTTCATCGGTCGGAAAATCGTCGACTTGGATGACCAGATCGACGCACAGATCGCGAAACCTGTGCGGCAAACGCCGAAAGACTTCGCCGGCGAGAACTTCGAGCTCGACGAGCGAGGGTGCTTTCAATTGTCGCCAGGCCAGCGGATCGGATGTGGGATCGGGCATGAAGGGTTTGTAGGATGTTTCACGCCCGCTGGAAACGCGCCGGCCATGATTGACGGACAGGGCGCTATGCGGGACGCTCACAGCGGGCGGACGGGCGGGAACGGAGCGAAACGAGTATGATGGCAAAATCGCTCAATGTTATTGCCGGTCTCGCGTTGCTGTTGTCGGTGGCATCGCCAGTACAGGCGCAACAGCCGCCGCCAACCGGAACGCGCCCATCGGCCACGCCTCCCGGCGGAACGCCGCGCATCGAGGTGAATCCGCGACGCTTGCTCTACCGGCGCTGCACCAGCTGGTACGTCATACAATACCGGCCTAGCGGACGCGTGCTGTTCCCGGAAAAGCATTGCTGGTGGGTCCGCGGCTGACCGCGGTCGCTTGCCAATGCAGACTCTCCCGTCACCGCCTGCGGGAAATTCGCCAACGGCCGCAAGTGGCCGTGAACCTTTCAGCGCGACGCCGCGACCAACAGAAATCAGGCGCGCGTGTGAGGAGAATGGCCATGACCGCCATGACAGTTGAGCGGCCCGCGAAGCTTCCGGTGTTTCGCACCGTCGGCCAAGCCTATGCGTTGTGGATGCAAAATTTTTCCGATCTCATCCGCATCTGCGGCTTCTGGATGGTGCTGATGGCGCCGGTTCTGCTGATCTGGAACCGGATGCAGTCGGCCCACCTCGCGGAACTCGTGGATATATTCAATTCCGGCCAGCCGTTCGTCGATCCCAACCCTGTGCTCACGGCGTTGCAGGTTTTGGCCGGTAGGCTAATCATGCTGCCCCCGCTCGCGTCGGCCGCGGTCGCGTGGCACCGCCTGCTGCTGCGGGATGAACACCCCGTAGGCACCTACCTGCGCCTCGATGGCACGGTCGGCAGCTATGCGATCCTGGCGTTCTTGATCGGAATGATCATCACCGCGCCAAGCAGCATGACTTTCCTGCTCCCGAATGCCGGCCCCGCGAGCGGCACCAGCACGGTGATAATAGTCCAGGCTCTCGCCAATATCGTAACCATCGTCGGGATTTTTATTGTGCCGAGGCTGTCGCTGGCGTTGCCGGGGATAGCGCTGGGCCGCACCGATGTCACGATTGCCGCGGCATGGCGTGTCAGTAAGCGCAACACCTGGCGCATGGTTTGGGCCTGCTTGTTCTGCATTCTGCCGTGGGGGGCGGTCGGCGGAGCGATGTCGTACTGGCTGGTCCAACCCGGAAATAACCGGGTCGCGGTGATGCTGGTGTCAGTCGTGATCGGCCTGCTCTGGATTCCCGCCGGCATGATCAGCGTCGGCATGCTCTCGCTTGCCTATCGCCATTTCTTCGAGCGGCAGATGTAGGTGCACCGCTGGCGGTGCCGAGTTAGTGCCACTCCCGCACGTCAACAAAATGCCCGGCGACGGCGGCAGCAGCGGCCATCGCCGGCGAGACGAGATGGGTGCGGCCCTTGTAGCCTTGGCGGCCTTCGAAATTTCGGTTCGATGTCGAGGCGCACCGCTGACCCGGTGAGAGCTTATCGGGGTTCATCGCCAGACACATCGAGCAGCCCGGTTCGCGCCATTCGAAGCCGGCCTTGAGGAAGATCTTGTCCAGCCCCTCCGCCTCGGCCTGCTCATTCACCAGGCCGGAGCCGGGACCGATCATGGCGCTGACATTGGCGCTCACCTTCTTGCCGTCGACGACGCGCGCAGCGGCGCGCAGGTCCTCGATCCGCCCGTTGGTGCATGAGCCGATGAAGACCCGGTCGATCGCAATTTCGGCGATCTTCTCGCCGCCCGTTAGGCCCATATAGTTCA
>JBAUGC010000452.1:0-1610 GCA_049679485.1 Xanthobacteraceae bacterium | reverse complement strand
GTGCAACAGGGCGGTGGAAGGGGCGTCGGCGGTGAGGAATACCTGTCGCGCAAAGGGATCGACAAAGCCGCGCCCCCTCCACCGCCCTTCGGGCGGTCCCCCTGCCCCGCTTCGCGGGGGCGGAAAGTTTGAGTTACGCGGCGGCGGTGGCTGGGTTGGCGGCGGAGGCTGTCGCACCGGCGGCAGCGGCGTCGGGGCGTCCGGCGACCAGGATGGTGACGTCGTCGAAGCCCGCGTCCTCAAGCCGTTCGCGCGCCTTGTCGGTGCCGCGATTGGAGAGCGTCTCGACGAGGAGAATGGCGTGCGACGCAAGCGTGGCGATGCTCGCCATGTCGGCGTCGTCGACCACGCCGGCGTCGATGACGACATGGCCATAGGTGCAGGCAAGCGCCTTGAAGTTCTTGCTCATGCCGGGCGCTGAGAGGATCTCGCCGGGCGCCGCCGGCGCGCGGCCGGAGACGATCAGATTGAGGCCGGACATCCGGTCCTTGGTAATGATGTCGCCGATCGAGGCGTCGCCGTCGGCGAGCTCGGCCAGACCCGGCGCGGCCGGATCGCCCGAAATCTCCTTGATCGCGGCGTCGCCGGAGCCCAGCCCGACCAGCACGACGCGGGCTTCATGCGCGAGCGCGCGGGCGAATTTGATCGCAATGCCGCTGGTGCCGAGATGCGGCGCGACGCCGAAGAAGGCGATGTGGCTGCCCTCGCCCTGCGCGTCGTGCAGATTATGGGCGAATTCGCCGAGCGCGCTCACCGGCACGCCGGCCGGGTGGCGGCCTTTGACCACGGCAGCGAGGCGTGCGGTCAGCCGGCCGGTTGCCGATGGCGGTTCACTTGCGCGTGCGGTTGCGGCGGCGACGGCGGGCGTACTTTTCGCGGCGGGGCGCGCGGCGTGCGCCGGACGAGACACAACGGCAACGCTTGCCGGATTGGCGAGGAACTCGCGCGTCACCACGATGCCGCAGCAGACCACGAAGGTGGCGAAGGTGGCGATCAGCACGGTCGGCAGTTTCTTCGGATAGGCCGGCACGTTCGACACCATGGCGCGCGAAATGATCCGGGCGTCAGGGGGCGCCGAGGCGATGGTGTCGCGGGCGCTGGCTTCGCGATATTTGGCCAGATACGACTCCAGGAGATCGCGCTGCGACTTGGCTTCGCGCTCTAGCGCGCGCAGCTGCACATCCTGTCCGTTGGTGCTCGCCGCCTGGTTCTTGAACTGGTCGAGCACCGCGATCTGCGCGTCGACGCGAGCGCTGGCAAGCTTGGAATCGTTCTCCAGCGAGCGCGCCACGGTCTCGGCCTCGTGCCGGATCTGCTGGTCGAGGTCGGCGATCTGGGCTCTGAGTTCCTTGATGCGCGGATGATTGTCGAGCAGCGACGATGATTGCTCGGCAAGCTGCGCCCGCAGCGTCACGCGCTGCTCCGACAGCCGGCGGATCAGCTCGGAATTGAGTACGTCGGAAGACTGGATTTCCTCGCCGGATTTGAGCATCTGGCGAATGAGCCGGGCCTTTGCTTCGGCGTCGGCCTTAAGCGTGCGCGCCGCCGCCAGTTGACCGTTGAGATCGCCGAGCTGCTGAGCGGACAAGGTGGTGCCGTTGGGGCCGACC
>JBAUGC010000451.1:0-6570 GCA_049679485.1 Xanthobacteraceae bacterium | reverse complement strand
TCCTCCTGGCGTCGATCCGAAACTCCTGATCAAGGATGCGGCGAAGCTGTTGCCCGAGCCGTCGCGGCGGCTGTTTCTGCGCGGCGCAGCAAGTCTCGGCGCGCTCGCGGTGCTGTCGGGCTGCGATATCGTCGACGGCGAAACCTCGGACAAAGCCCTCCGCGTCATCTCGACCTTCAACGACCGCGTTCAAGCTCTGCTGTTCAACCCGAATACGCTGGCGCCGGAATATCCGGAGACGGCCATCACCCGACCATTCCCGTTTAACGCCTATTACAGCGAGGACGAGGCGCCCGATATCGACGCCGAGCAATGGCAGCTCGAAATCGGCGGTCTGGTCGACAACAAGAAGCCATGGACGTTGCCGGAGCTCAACAAGCTGCCGGAGGTGTCGCAGATCACCCGCCACGTTTGCGTCGAGGGCTGGAGCGCGATCGGTTCGTGGCAGGGCGTGAAGTTTTCCGATTTCCTCAAGCTCATCGGCGCCGATACCAAGGCCAAATATGTGTGGTTCCAGTGCGCAGAAGGCTATTCGAACACCATCGACATGCCGACCGCGCTGCATCCTCAGACGCAACTGACGCTGAAGTTCGACCACAAGGTTCTGCCGCGCGCCTACGGCTTCCCGATGAAAATCCGCATCCCCACTAAGCTCGGCTTCAAGAACCCGAAATACGTCACCGCCATGTGGGTGCAGAATAACGACGCCGGCGGTTATTGGGAGAACCAGGGCTATAACTGGTTCAGCGGCCTCTGACAGCGCGTTACTTCTTATAGCCATGCTCGCGCAGGATCTTGTCGAACGACTCGGTCGCTTTCGCCTGAATTTCCTGCAGGCGTGGCACCAGCGTGGCGGTGAATTCTCCCATCACCACCGGCATTTCGTGCAGCGCCTTGCTGCCGATCGCGGTGCGGTAGAACGCCGTCAGCTCCTTGAGCTCATCGACGGTGAAGTGCCGCGCGTAAATTGCGGGCGCCGCCTTCAAGACGTCGGTGACAAAGGCGAGCTCGAGCCGGTCGAACTCCTTGCGCATTTCGCCAATGGTTGCGTCGTCGATTTTTTCCGCCCGCGCACTCCGTTCGACGCCCGGCCAGAAGGCATTGGTGATCTGGGTGGTAAGCTGCTTGAGAGTGTCGCCCGACACGATGGTAAAAAGTTCGTTGGCTGCTTGCAGCGCCTCGGGCGAAGGCGCTCCGTCGGCGCGCGCGTGGGTCCCAAATCCGGCAAAGAGCACCCCGGCAATCAGCAGGTGAACGATTCGCATGATCGGAATTCTCCGTTGACCGTGCACGTTAGCACTTTCGGGGTCGCGTGGCCGCAAGCTTGCCAAGCCGCTCAGCGGGCTTTAGCAATCCTGCCGCTGTATCTCGGGAGGCGTGATTTATGGACAGTTACAAGCTTCTTCTGCTCGCCGGAGACGGCATCGGTCCCGAGGTGATGGCCGAAGTAAAGCGGCTCCTGGGTTTCTTCGCCAAGGCCGGCATCGCCACGTTCGAAGTCGAGGAAGGGCTGGTCGGCGGCAGCTGTTACGACGCGCACAAGGTCGCAATCACCGAGGAAACCATGGCCAAGGCGCAGGCCGCTGACGCCGTCATTTTCGGCGCGGTTGGCGGGCCGAAATGGGACAATGTGGGCTACGATGTACGCCCTGAGGCCGGGCTGCTGCGGCTGCGCAAGGATCTCGCGCTGTTCGCCAACATCCGGCCGGCGATCTCCTATCCGGCGCTTGCCGATGCGTCGAGCCTCAAGCGCGAGGTGGTCGAAGGGCTCGACATCATCATCCTGCGCGAACTCACCGGCGGCGTCTATTTCGGCGAGCCGAAAGCCATCACCGATCTCGGCAACGGGCAGAAACGCGCCATCGATACGCAGGTCTATGACACCTACGAGATCGAGCGCATTGCTCGGGTCGGCTTTGAGCTGGCCCGCAAGCGGCGCAACAAAGTCACCTCGATGGAAAAGCGCAACGTCATGAAGACCGGTGTGCTGTGGCGCGAGGTGGTCGCCGACGTGCACGGGCGTGAATACAAGGACGTTGAGCTTGAGCACATGCTGGCCGATGCCGGCGGCATGCAGCTGGTGCGCTGGCCGAAGCAGTTCGATGTCATCGTCACCGACAATCTGTTCGGCGACATGCTGTCGGACATCGCCGCGATGCTGACCGGCTCGCTCGGCATGCTGCCGTCGGCCTCGCTCGGCGAAGTCCATGCCAAGACCAAGCGGCGCAAGGCGCTGTACGAGCCGGTGCACGGCTCTGCGCCTGACATCGCCGGCAAGGGGATTGCCAATCCGATCGCCATGCTCGCGTCATTCGGCATGGCGCTCCGCTACTCTTTCAACCTGGGCAGGGAGGCGGACCTGCTCGACGCTGCGATCGCCGCGACGCTGGCCAAGGGATTGCGCACCGCCGATATCAAGTCGGATGGGAGCAAAGTCGTCAGCACCTCCGAAATGGGCGAAGCGATCGTCGGCGAGCTGGAACAGCTCACGACGAAGCATTAGCGGCGCCTTGGAGTGCCGCCGAAACTGCGCGATTTGCAGCTGGCTCAGTACGGTGTCGGATAGCCCGGACTAAATCCCGGTATCAGCCATGGTTGCGCCAGCGGAGAACCGCCGACGCCGGCGGTATCTGGGCCGAAATACCAATAGGGGCGGCCCGGATCGCCGCCTGGCGGAAAGGCGTAGTCGTTCGTTCGCGGGTAGCCCACCGGAACTTCATTACCGACATCCAGATAGGAGCGCCGGGGCACGACGATCACCGTCGTGGTGCCGTCCGGGTTGTGGATGATGGTGCGGGTCGGTTGAATCACCGTGCCGCTCGCTGACCGAAGCACCACCGGCGGCTTTTTCTTGGTGTGGGGCTGCGCATTGGTCGGCGTTTGCGCGAACGCGGCGAGCGGGGTAGCCGAAACCATGGCTAACACCGCAATACCGACGACAAATACAGGCTTGCGCATGGCTCCTCTCTTTTTCACTATCTGCAGGGTAGCTGGTTTGTTCCGGCGGCGATAGCCCATTGGCAACTGAGCGCGTTGTCCTAGGTTCCGGCGGATTACTCTGTCGATTCACCTGGCTGTTGCGCAATTGCGTCGGGGTCTTCGGCGGTGTTTGGAATACTCGGTCAAATCTGCGAGTTAGCGAGGCGCTGTCATGCTCACACGACGAAGGCTTTTGGAAGCCACCGGTGCGGGTCTTGCTGTTGCCGGTAGCGGGTTCGGGTCGCCGTCACCGTTTGCATCCGCGTCCGCGGGTGTTGCTTTGCCGCCGGGCTTACCTGTCGGCGTCGATCTCGAGGCGGCAATGGAATCGCTGCCCGGCAAGCAGCCGCTCGTCAAGCTCGCCTACCGTCCGCCCAATTACGAAGCGCCGCTGGAATATTTCAGCACGCCGATTACGCCGAATGACCGGTTCTACATCCGTTATCATCTTGCCGACATCCCCGACATCGACGCCGCGGCGTACAAGCTCGCGATCGGCGGCGAGGGGGCCAACGGCAAGCTCGAGATTACGCTCGATGATCTGAAGAAGCTTCCGGCTTATGAGATCGTCGCGGTCAATCAGTGCTCGGGCAACCGCCGCGGCCTGTCGAACCCGCACGTGCCCGGCGTGCAATGGGGCTACGGCGCCATGGGCTGCGCGCGCTGGAAAGGCGCCAGGCTCAAGGACCTGCTCGACAAGGTCGGCATCAAGAAAGAAGCGATCGAAGTCGCTTTCAACGGCGCCGATGGGCCGGTCTTCGACCAGACGCCGGATTTCATCAAGAGCTTGCCACTGTGGAAAGCGATCGATGAATCGACGCTGATCGCCTACGAGATGAATGGCGAGCCATTGCCGCACTTCAACGGCTATCCGGCGCGCCTGATCGTGCCGGGCTGGACCGGCACCTATTGGATGAAGCACCTCGCCAGCATCGAGATATTGACTAAGCCGCTGGGCGGCTACTGGATGAACCCGGCTTACCGCATTCCGCTCGGCCAGTTCCCGATGGTGGCGCGTTTCACCTCGCAGGAGACCGCGACCAACACGCCGATCACAGAGATGGTAGTCAACTCGCTTATCACCAGCCACGCCGACGGCGCGCGCGTGAAAGTCGGAAAGGTCAAAGTAAGCGGCCTCGCCTGGGATGCGGGCTACGGCATTCGTGCTGTGGAAGCTTCGACGGACGGCGGCCTCACCTGGTCGAGTGCCACGCTCGACGAAGATCTCGGCCGCTACGCGTTTCGGCCATGGAATTTTAATCTGAGGGCGAAGCGCGGCAAGAACACCGTGATGGTCAGCGCCACCAACAAGATCGGCCAGACTCAGACGGCGACGCTGCTGTTTAACCCGGCCGGATACCACAACAACGTCATGCAGAGCGTGACGCTGACGGCCGCATGAGGCAAAGCCGATGCGCGCGCTCCTGCTCACACTGACAGCTCTTGCGGCTGCCTTCGCCACCTCCTCATACGCCGAGGAACAGCCTGTTAATCTCAAAGCGGCTCCGGGCCTCGATCAGGTCGAAGGCAATTGCGGCGCTTGCCACAGTCTCGACTACATCGAGATGAACTCGCCGTTCCTCAATGCGACCGGGTGGAATGCCGAAGTGACGAAGATGATAAAGGCGTTCGGAGCCCCGATCAGCGAGGCTGATGCCAAGGCTATCGCCGACTATCTGGCGAGGAATTACGGCTCGTAAAGCGATCCCGGATAGGCTTGACCGACATTGTGTTGGGGCCATTTGTCCCCTACAAGCGCGTCCGCTGGCGACGCTGCCGTGCGGACGCGGCCCAGTTTTGATGGAGTTTGACGATGGGTTTCACCGTCGCAGTCGTCGGGGCGACCGGCAATGTCGGTCGCGAAATGCTCAATATCCTCGCCGAACGGTCGTTCCCGGCCGATGAGGTCGTAGCGCTTGCCTCGCGCCGCAGCATGGGCGTGGAGGTGTCCTATGGCGACCGGACGCTGAAGGTCAAAGCGCTGGAGCACCATGACTTCTCCGGTATCGATATCTGTCTGATGTCGGCGGGCTCGGCAGTATCCAAGGAATGGTCGCAGAAGATCGCCGCTGCCGGCGCGGTGGTGATCGATAATTCGTCATGCTGGCGCTACGATTCCGACGTGCCGCTGATCGTGCCCGAGGTCAACGCCGATGCCGTCACAGGCTTTCGCAAGCGCGGCATCATCGCCAATCCCAATTGCTCGACCGCGCAGCTCGTCGTCGCGCTGAAGCCACTGCACGACCGCGCCAGGATCAAGCGCGTCGTGGTCGCCACTTATCAATCGGTCTCGGGCGCCGGCAAGGACGCGATGGACGAATTGTTCGCGCAGACCAAAGCCGTCTTTCAGATCAACGAGGTCGAATCGAAGCAGTTCCCCAAGCGCATCGCCTTCAACGTCATCCCACAGATCGACACCTTCATGGAGGATGGCTACACGCGGGAAGAGTGGAAGATGGTGGTCGAGACCAAGAAAATTCTCGACCTGAAGATCAAGCTCGTCGCCACCTGCGTGCGCGTGCCGGTTTTCATCGGGCATTCGGAAGCGGTCAATGTCGAGTTCGAGAACCCGATCACGGTCGACGAGGCCCGCGATGTCCTGCGCAACGCGCCGGGCTGCATTGTCATCGACAAGCACGAGCCGGGCGGTTACGTGACGCCCTACGAGTGCGCCGGCGAGGACGCGACCTATATCAGCCGCATCCGTGAGGATGCCACCGTCGAGAACGGGCTCGCGATGTGGATCGTCTCCGACAATCTGCGCAAGGGCGCGGCGCTCAACGCCATCCAGATCGCCGAGTGCCTGATCAACCGCAAGCTGATTACTGCGAAGCAAAAAGCGGCTTAGAGCGACCCGCGACCGGCACAAATTCGCCGGTCGCATCATCGCGCACTGATAGCTGTCCGGTGGCGACGCCGAAATAAGCGCCGTGGAGGGCGACTTGGCCGCGCTCGATTAATTTGCGCAGCCGCGGAAACGTCATCAGGTTGTCCAGGCTGTTGGCGACGTTCGCCTTTTCGAGCCGCGCCAGATAGTCCGGCCACGGCAGGCCGTCGGGCGCGCCGACCTTGTCCGCCGCCGGCGCCATCAGCCGCATCCAGCGGCCGATAAAATCGCCGGGCGACAGCGGCGCGGCCTTTTCGGCAAACGCTTTGACACCGCCGCAATGGGCGTGGCCGAGCACGACGATGTGCTTGACCTTTAGCGCGGCGACGCCGAATTCCAGCGCGGCGGAGACGCCGTGCGCCTGGCCATCGGGCGCATAGGGCGGCACGATGTTGGCCACGTTGCGCACCACGAACAGTTCGCCCGGGCGCGCGTCGAAGATGACCTCAGGCGAGACCCGGGAGTCGCAGCAGCCGATCACCATCACTTCCGGCGCCTGGCCGACTTCGGCAAGCTCGCGATAACGGTCCTGCTCGCGCGGCAGGCGGGCGTCGAGAAAGGCGCGATATCCGTCGATCAAATGTTGCGGAAACGGCATGCGACGCAATCAATCATGCCGGCTTCGCATTTGGCAACCGCACGCGTTGACCCATTGGCACGTGCCCGGCAAGCCCGCTATTTTGAGGCCGGTTGGAGAAGGGAAC